>CAUVGV010000132.1:0-6905 GCA_963551505.1 uncultured Kingella sp. | reverse complement strand
GCAGCGGAACGGGCGGTAACTTGGAGTACAAAAAATTCAAGCAGTTTCTTTTGAATTCTCTTGCTTAATTTACAATTGGTTATCTTCATTTTTGTAGCCTAGCATAACTACTAATCTACGTCAGCCCCATATATTTAGTGGGTAGGTCGGGCATTGATGCCCGACGTTTTTCAATTTGTCTGCTGCTTGTCGGGCATGAATGCCCGACCTACTGCTCTTTTAGACTGGCATTTTATTCTGCCGCTTTTTGCGCCAATCGTAAGTAATCCGCCAAATGTTTATTTTCTACATCTTCAAGCGTATGCAATTTCAAATGGCGGCGCCCTTTACCTTTGCCTTCCAATAAACCGTGCGGATCCGCCATCTCGGCGCCATGACCGAATTCCACAGTTACATGTTGCTTGTAAACAAAAATGCCGCAAAACGGTTCGGGGGCGGCGAACAAAATACCGCCATATTTCGCTTCTTCGCTTACTGTATCTGCCAGTTGCCCTATTTTTGTGCGCACACTATCGGCGATTTCATACAAGGCAGGATTACTCATTTGCCAATCATCCAGCAGATTTTTTACTTTTTGGTCCATGGTCTTCTCCTAATTTGAGTTTGTGGGTTGGACATTGGTGTCCGACAAGGCATTCCAAACTGTTATCGTCGGGCATCAATGCCCGACCTACGCACCGTTTTCAGGCTGCCTACTGCTGGCAATCCGCCCCCGACAAGCTCGCGTCAATCAAATGCCTGTTGTTGCGGTCGTAAAACGACACCAGTAGCGTGCCGCCGCTGGTGAGCCATGGGGCGACGTTGGGGTCTTGGCAGGAGGTTCGCGCCATTTCGGGGCCGAGTGCGGATTTGATTTGCTCCAACTGGGGCGGCGCTGATGTCGCGCTGGCGCAGTTTGGTGAGGGTGAGCTGCATAATCATGGTGTTGCTGGCTTCCACATACAGCACTTTTTCCAAGCGCACGCCGTCGCCGAGCAGACAGGGGAGCTGGCGGTTCATTTCTGCCACTTGGGCGGCAATGCGGTTGGCATCGCTGCCGCCGATGGGCTGTTGCGGCTGCTGCGGTTGGTCGGGCTGCTGTGGCGCGGGCTGTGCGCCGCCGCTGTTGTTGGCGGGGGGCTGTACGATGGGGGCGTTGGCAACGGGCGAGGCTTGGACAGCGGAGGCGGCTTGCTGCACGGGTTCGTCCGCTTCTTTGCCTTTGCCTGCAAACAGGAAGGCGGCAAGCACGGCAATCAGCACGACTGCCGCGCCGATGCCGCCCCACAGCAGCAGTTTGTTTTTCGCCTGCGCGGAGGGAGTGGCGGGCGGCGCGGCAGGCTGCTGGGGTGCGCCGTACACGGCAGTTGCGCCGTTGTAGGCGGCTTGGGTGGCGGAGGCAGACGGTGCGGCGGCGGGGGCGTAGTCCACGGCGGCGAGAAAGGCGTGGCTGTATTGTTTTTCGTATTCGCTGCCTGCGAGCTTGGGCTGCATATCTTCGCCGGCGATGCGGGCGGGGGCTTCTTCAATCAGGTGGTGGGTGATGGCTTGGTAAATGCATGCGCCGAGGCTGAAACCTTTGCAAAACCTGTAACCGATGGAGCGTCGGCGGCTCGCCGACATTTTGAAAAATCAGTAATGCTATGTTTAATAAGTGTTGGCGACGAGCCGTCGCCGCTCCATTTTAGGTTTCAGGCTGCTATTGGGGGTTTTGCAAAGGTTTCAGGCTGTACAAATCCAGCGCGGGCAGGAATACGTCGCGCGAATGGTATTGTTCAATGGGGGCAAACGGCGGGGTGAGAATCTGGGTGAGCGGGCGGCTTTTCTGCCCGACGGCTTGGCGTGCTGCGCCAAAATCAATCAGCACGGGGGTTTGGTTTTCGGTGATAAAGATGTTTTCGGGCTTGATGTCGCGGTGCAGCAACTGCCGATCGTGAATGTATTTGAGCCCCTCTAACAGGGGGATAAAGATGCTGTTTAGCTCGGATTCGCTGGGGCGCGAGTGGTCTTTTATCCACTGGTGCAGCGTGATGCCGCGCAGATAGGGCATCACAAAATAGGCGGTGCCGTTGGCTTCAAACAGGTCGGTTACTTTGACGATGTTGGGGTGGTTCAGCCCGTAAAGCAGCTTGGCTTCGTTGAAAAAGCCGTTTAAGCCCCCAGTTGAAGATTTCCTGATCGCTGCTGCTTTTGGCTTGGACGGTGAGCCCTTCTATGCGCACGCCGCTGTCGGGCAGGTATTCTTTGATGACGTGCTGCGAACCGAGGTGGATATGCTCGGCAAGGTAGGTGATGCCGAACGCGCCCGAGCCGAGCACTCTGGATACGATGTAAACATGAAGCTGACTGCCAGGTGCGAGCGCGTCTGCCCGCTGTATATTTTGCAATGCTGATTATCAACAAACCCTAGAATTTTTTACAGATTAGGCAGCCTGAAATAAACAACATCATTTCAGGCTGCCTTTAACGCTTACCCCAGCATCCGCAGCAACTCTTCTTCACTCAACACCGTTATCCCCAAGCTCTGCGCTTTTTCCAGTTTAGACCCTGCTTCTGCGCCTGCCACCACGAAATCGGTTTTCTTGGACACGCTGCCGCTCACTTTGCCGCCTGCGGCTTCAATCATCGCGCTGGCTTGGTCGCGTTTGAGCGTGGGCAGCGTGCCCGTTAGCACAAAGGTTTTGCCTGCGATTGCGCTTTTCAGGCTGCCTGAAACGGCGTGATTTTGCTGTGGCGACTGCTCGGGCAGTCGGGCAAGGAAGGCATCTATTTCGTGCAATAGTTGAGCGTTTTCAGGCTGCCTACGCCATGTTTGCCAGTCTTGCGGCAGGGCGTTGTCGGTGAGCAGTTGCGCGATGCTGCCGCCCGCCAAGTCCCACAATTCTTGGGCGCGTTTTTCGCTGATTTTGTAATCCGGCAAACGCGCCAGCCAGCGTGCGGGCGTGGCGTATTCGTGCACATTGTTTACCCGCGCGGCGGTTTGTGGCGACACGAATTGCAACAAATCGTCCAGCAATTTTTGTTGTTCAGGCAGCCTGAAAAAATGGGCGATGGAATGGGCGACCACGCTGCCGATGTCGGGCAGGCAGGCGAGCACAGGCTCGGGGGCGCGGCGCACGGTGTCCAAATCGCCAAACGCGGCGGCAAGCTGTTTGGCGGTGCTTTCGCCCACGTGCCGAATGCCAAGCGCAAACAGGAAGCGGGCGAGCGGCGGCTGACGGCTGGCGGCAATCGCGTCCAAAATATTGTGCGCCCATTTGTTCGCGCCCGATTTGCTGTCTTTGATGGTTTGCAGCTTAGTTATATCTAATTGATAAATATCAGCAAAACTGTGCAACACATCTTGTTCCACTAGGGCTTCAATCTGCTTGTCGCCCAAGCCGACAATATCCATCGCCTTGCGGCTGGCAAAGTGAATCAGCCCTTGCGCACGCTGCGCCTTGCACACAATGCCGCCCGTGCAACGCGCCACCGCCTCACCGATTTCGCGCTCCACCGCGCTGCCGCACACGGGGCAGGTTTCAGGCAGCCTGAAAGCGGGGTGCTGCGGCTCTTGTTGTTCGTCCAACAAATCCACGTTGCGCATGGGGCGGCGTTCCAACATCACGCGCACCACTTCGGGAATCACGTCGCCCGCGCGGCGCACCACCACCGTATCGCCCACGCGCACATCTTTGCGCGCCACTTCGTCTTGGTTGTGCAGCGTGGCGTTGGTTACGGTTACGCCGCCCACAAACACAGGTTTGAGCCGCGCCACAGGCGTGATAGACCCCGTGCGCCCCACTTGCACATCAATCGCCTCCACCGTGGTCAAGGCTTCTTCAGCAGGGAATTTGTGCGCAATCGCCCAACGCGGCGCGCGCGACACAAAGCCCAGCATTTGCTGCTGCCGCAAATCGTTCACTTTCACCACCATGCCGTCAATTTCATAGGGCAACTGCGGGCGTTGCTGCGACATGGTTTCATAAAAATCCAGCACTTCTTGAATATTGGCACACACGCGAATCTGCGCTTGCGGCTCGCTAAACCCCAGCCGCGCCAACAGTTCAATTTCCTGCGCATGGTTTTCAGGCTGCCTAAACGCCGTGCTCAAACGCGCAATGCCGTAGCCAAAAAAATGCAATTTGCGCTGCGCCGTAACCGCCGAATTGAGCTGGCGCAAGCTGCCCGCTGCCGCATTGCGCGGATTGGCAAACGGCTTTTGCCCCGCGTCTAACTGACGGGCATTAAGCGCGGCAAAATCCGCTTTCAGCATCAGCACTTCGCCGCGAATTTCAATTAAATCAGGCACTTCATCGCCGTGTAGCTTCAAGGGAATGTTGCGCACCGTTTTCACGTTTTCGGTTACATCCTCGCCCGTTGTGCCATCGCCGCGCGTGGCAGCCTGAACCAAAATACCATTTTGATACAACAGGCTAATCGCCAAGCCGTCAAACTTGGGTTCAATAATGTATTCAACGTGCGCCGCGCCCAATTCCTTGCACACGCGTTCGTCAAATGCGCGCATTTCGGCGTGGTCAAACGCACCCGATTCGTCATCGCGCGGCGAAAACGCATTCGCCAGCGACAACATCGGCACGGCATGGACAACCGTCTCAAAGCCTTCCAACACCGCGCCACCCACGCGGTTGGTGGGGCTTTCAGGCAGCCTGAAAGCGGGATATTGCGCTTCCAACGCTTCCAATTCGCGGTATAGGCGGTCGTATTCACTATCGGGCACGCTGGGCGCATCAAGCGTGTAGTATTCGTGGGCGTATTGGTTGAGTTGGGCGGTTAGGGTTTGGATTTTTTGTTGAACTTGTTGGGGCATGATAGGCAGCCTGAAAATGGGAAAACGACATTTTAGGGCATTTTCAGGCTGCCTAAAAAGGAAAAGCAGATGCGGTGGGGCATCTGCTTTTGTGTAATAGGTTGCCAATTAAATATATTCCTCACCCAACTTAGCAACAAAATTAAAATCTTTATCCAACACAATATATGCACCCGTATATTTGCCCATCATAGACAGCACATATAATTTCCCGTGTTGTTTTTCCAAATTAACCAACTCAGCTTGCACCTGTGGCGTATTTTTAGCAGCTGTTTGGCGAGACAGCTTATCTGCCTGCTCCACCACATCCAAAGATTGCTGGACAGTATCGTAAGATTTTATCGTGCCGCGCACATGCAAACCTGCAATAGGAATACCTTCCAAGCGCGATAATTGATTCAAATCCACTTTCGCAAGCTGCTCATCTTCCGCCAATTCACGCGCATTAAGCACAGCAGCCGAGCTATTATTATAAATTATTGCCAATTTTGGGCGCTCTTGATAAACCGTATGGATGCCATAGCCCAACGCTGCAAACTGAACCACCGCAATAATCAACAAATCACTGATTACCTCTCGGCGTTTCTTGTTTGGATTAAAAATCAACAAGGTAATCAAAGGACCAATGACCACATCCACCCCAGCCATCAACATCAGCCCTTGCCAGCCACCACTCATACTAAAATAAAAAGAAGGATAAAGTTTCAACAACATCCAAGCTACAATCGCTGCAAATATCAGCAGCGACAGGCATACATGGATTAACATAGCAAAGAATTTTGCACGAATAAGCGATTTAGAAAGCATATCATTAACCTTAACATCATAAAATTTTATTGGCATAAAACTTGCTGGCAACCTAAGCCTAAGTTTTAAACCAAATTATAAAGGAAAGAAATAAAATGAAAAATCAGAATTTTAACAAAGGATTTACACTTATTGAGCTGATGATTTCAGTGGCTATTTTAGGAATCCTTGCGGCAATTGCCTTGCCAATGTACCAAGATTACCTAATCAAAGCACAAGTGAGCCGCGTATTTTATGAACTAAACGGCGCGCGCACAATTGTGGAATCCATTATTGGCAATGGAAATTCTCCCACCATTGTGGAAAGCGATGATGGCAAACCTGTCGGGACAAATGGTGGGCGCTATGAATATATAGGTATTAACAACAGTGGTGGCTCATCCAACCTTATCCGCATCGCCGCTGTAGATGGAAACACGGGCACGCTGAGCGCAGTTTTTGGTAAAGCTGCTTACGCAGGAGTTAAAGACACTAAAATCACGCTCACTCACACAGAGAATGGCTGGGAGTGCACGATTGATGGCTCAGCTGCACAAGCTTGGAATGTAAAATACACTCCAGGCAACTGCAAAAACATTTAATTTAAAACACAAGTTAAGCCGTTATCTCATTATTAGATAACGGCTTTTCTGTTTCCAGACTATTTCATCAACAGCCTATTCTTACGATTTCACTTTAAAATGCACCCAGCTCACATCGCTCCATCGTAAATTCTTATGCAATGGTGCTTTGGTTAGCGCGTCAACACTAGGCAAATTGATAATTGGCGGCATATGGTCACCCACCACAATCACTTCCACACCTTTCATTTCAGGCTTTTTAATCAATTCACCCAAATCATCAAAAAATTGGGCTTCTAGGCGCATATTATTACAAATATCCCCTTCAAATAATCCATATTTTTTGCAATCCAAACCCGTTTCGTGCATATCATTTTGTGTGTAGGGGAAATGAGATGTGAGCGTAAGCCAATAAACAAATTTTTTGCCATCTTTGGCATCGGCAAACTCCTTAGCCACCACATTAGTTAATGCGCTATCACACGCCATTAAACGCATGACATTTAGGTAAATCCATCATATTTTCAACAAATAATACTTTGGCAAAACCCGCTTTGGGATACCATTCCACGCGGTCATACAACCGCCCGCTTGCACCATGCAAAGCAGTGGTTTGATAACCCTGTTGTTTGAGTTGATAGGGTACACAATCAACAAATTCACTATCCTCCAGCATACCAAAAGCATAGCCATTTTTAATGCCTTTATTGCAAAGCTCACGCATTTCGCCTTCAACTGTTGCGCCCGCA
>CAUVGV010000131.1:0-6922 GCA_963551505.1 uncultured Kingella sp. | reverse complement strand
CGCCTGAAATGGTGTTGCAAGCGGAAAGGGCAAGCATGGATGTGATGGCGATGAGTACGAGTTTTTTCATGGTTAGTCTCCTAAAAAAATGGGTTAATACAGCGTAAGCTGCGCGGGCATCATACTGCGTTTTGCGAGGTTTGCGCAATCTGTTTGGCTAGGCTGCGCTAGCCCGTTATTTATACGGTGTAGGCAGCCTGAAATTATTTGTCCGAATAAGATTTACTGCCGATAGCCGTGCAAGAAGCGGGCAAGGCGGGCAATGGCTTCTTCAATTTGATCTTTGGGTGGCAGCGTAACCACGCGGAAGTGGTCGGGGGTGGACCAGTTGAAGCCTGTGCCTTGCACAATCAGCACTTTTTCTTGGGCGAGAAAATCGCGGGCAAATTTCACGTCGTCGTGGATGTTGAATTTTTTGATGTCCAGTTTGGGGAACACATAGAGCGCACCTTTGGGGCGTACACAGCTTACACCGTCAATGTCGTTGAGCATTTCGGCGGCGCACATGCTTTGTTCGTATAACCGCCCGCTGGGGAGCACAAGGTCGTTGATGCTTTGATAGCCGTTAAGCGCGGCGGGGATGCCGTGTTGCATCGGGGTGTTGGCGCACAGCCGCATGGAGGAAAGCGTGGTAAGCCCTTCAATAAACCCGCTAGCGGCTTTTTTGTTGCCTGTGAGCACCATCCAGCCTTGGCGGAAGCCTGCCACGCGGTAGGCTTTGGATAAGCCGTTGAAAGTTACGCAGAATACATCGGGGGCGAGTGTGGCGATGTGGTGGTGAACCGCGCCGTCGTACACGATTTTTTCGTAGATTTCGTCGGCGAAAATCATCAATTTATGTTGGCGGGCAACTTCGGCGATTTCTTGCAGCACTTCTTTGCTGTATACCGCGCCTGTGGGGTTGTTGGGGTTGATGATGACGATGGCTTTGGTTTTGCTGGTGATTTTGGCTTTGATGTCGGCGATGTCGGGTACCCAGCCAGCGGCTTCGTCGCACAGATAATGGCGCACTTTGCCGCCTGCGAGCGTGGCGGCGGCTGTCCACAGCGGATAATCGGGCGCGGGAATCAGGATTTCGTCGCCATCGTTGAGCAAGGCTTGCATACACATCAAAATCAGCTCGGACACGCCATTGCCGATGTATACATCGTTGGCATCTAAATCAAAACCGCGCGATTGGTAATATTGCACGATGGCTTGCCGCGCGGATAGCAGCCCTTTGCTGTCGCAATAGCCTTGCGAGGTGGCAAGATGGCTGATGATGTCTTTAACGATGTCTTCGGGGGCTTCAAAACCGAAGGGGGCGGGATTGCCGATGTTGAGCTTGATGATTTGATGCCCTGCTGCTTCCATTTTCATGGCTTCTTGCATCACAGGGCCGCGGATTTCATAACGAACGTTTTCTAGGCGATGGGATTTGGGGAATTGTTCCATGGTTGCGCTCCGTTTGTTAAGAGGGGTTAAGAAGAGGTAAGGAAATGATAATGTACTCTATTTTTAGAAACTTGGGAAGTGTGTTTTTTGATAAAGGCAGCCTGAAAACTGCTTTGGCATAGTTTTCGGGCTGCCTTATTTGATTGGGCGATTTGGCGACGAGCCGTCGTCGCTCCATTTTCAGGCTGCCTTTGGTTTACGCCACCAGCGTCCAACGCAAAGTTTCCCCTGCGCACATGGGTACCACGCGCGCATCGCCAAAGGCGAAACTATCGGGCACGCGCTGTTCGCGTTTTTCTAGCGTGATGGTGCGGGTGTTTTCAGGCTGCCCATAAAAGCGTGCGCCGTTTTGGCTGGCAAAGGCTTCTAGTTTGTGCAACGCGCCTGCGTCTTCAAAAATTTGCGCGTATAGCTCAATGGCGTGTGCCGCGCTAAACATGCCCGCGCAGCCGCAGGCGTTTTCTTTGGCGGTTTGGGCATGGGGGGCGGAATCGGTGCCCAAGAAGAATTTGTGCGACGCCGCGCCTGTTACGGCGGCAATCAGCGCTTGGCGATGGCTTTCGCGTTTGATAATCGGCAGGCAGTAAAAATGCGGGCGCACGCCGCCCACCAGCAGGTGGTTGCGGTTGTACATCAGATGCTGCGGGGTTACCGTGGCGGCGATGTTGTCGCCCGCTTGGCACACGAGTTGGGCAGCTTCGGCGGTGGTGATATGTTCAAACACGATTTTCAGGCTGGGCACTTGCGCCATCACGGGCTGCATCACGCGCTCAATGAACACGGCTTCGCGGTCAAAGATATCAATGCTGGGGTCGGTTACTTCGCCGTGCACCAGCAGCAGGATGTTTTGCGCCGCCATTTCGTGCAACACGGGCAGCAGTTTGAATAGGTCGGTTACGCCGCTGTCAGAATGGGTGGTTGCGCCTGCGGGGTAGAGCTTGAAGGCGACGATGCCTGCGGCTTTGGCTTGGCGCACCAGCTCGGGCGTGGCGTGGTCGGTGAGATAGAGCGACATCAGCGGCTCAAATGGGTTGCCCTGCGGCACGGCAGCCTGAATTTGGGCGCGGTAGGCAAGGGCTTGTTCTACGGTGGTGATGGGCGGTTTTAAATTCGGCATCACGAGTGCGCGCGCCATTTGGCGGGCGGTGTGCGGCACAACGGAGCGCAGGGCTGCGCCATCGCGGAAGTGGACGTGGAAGTCATCGGGTTGGATGAGGGTTAGGGTTTGCATGGGGGTTCCTTTGGGTTGGTTTGGGATTTCGGTTTTCAGGCTGCCTTTTGGGGCGTTTCAGGCTGCCTTTGGGTGGGGACGATTTTAACAATTTGTGCGGGGCTTGTTGGGGGGATTTTTTTGTGCGGGAGGCGGTCTGAAAAAACAGCTTAATTGTTTTCAGGCTGCCTTTTGGGGATGGGCAGCCTGAAAGTTTATATTGCGGGATGATTTGGCGTGGCTTGTTTTGTTTGGCATTTTAGCGACGAGCTGTCGCCGCTCCATTTAAGGCAGCCTGAAAACGATGACTACCTAATACTTAAAAGCAAGCCTAACCCGTTTTCAGGCTGCCTAACCCCCGCGCTTGCGGCTATAATCGCATCCAATTTCCATCAAAAAAACAGGCGGTTTGCTATGAATTTCTTGTTGTTTGTGGTGTTGCCTGCGCTGGTTATCGGCGCGATGACGCATTATTCTGCTGGCGTGGAGGCGTTTTTGATTTTGTGCGCGGTGTGGCTGCGCGATTTGGCGCGCGACAACCAGCAGCAAGCCGAGCGCAAGCAGCAGGATAACAAGCTGCGCGATTTGCAAAACGAATTGGACATTCTGCACCAGCGCATCAACCATTTGCGGCAGCCTGAAAACGCGACAACGCAAGCCGTCAATAGGCAGCCTGAAAACGATTTGCCCGCCAATGCGGCAGCGCGCGAAAGCCTACGGCAGCCTGAAAATCGGTTATCCGTGTCGCGGGAAACTGCGCGGCAGCCTGAAACGCGGGTTACGCCTGCGCATGCTTCTGCCCATCAAACCGCCCATCCCACTACCCCTCAACCTGTTCACCCGTCCCAATCCATCGGGCAGCCTGAAAACCATCCAACCCATCCAAACGACGAATTTAATCTAGACGCGCTGGACGCACTCCAAACCCCAGCGCAATCTATCACGCCATCTACGGCGCAACCCATCACGCAACCGCCCGCCCAACCTGCCCCTCGGCAGCCTGAAACGGCAACCGCAGCCCAAACGCCTGTTCACACGAAATCCAAACCCTATCGCCAGCCTGAAACCGCTTGGCAAAACAACGAAGCCGAAGCCGCCCCCAACCCGCTTATCGCGTGGTTTGTGCGTGGCAATCCGCTGTTGAAAATCGGCGTGGTGGTGCTGTTTTTCGGCTTGGCGTTTTTGCTGCGCTATGTGGGCAGCCATTTGCCGTTATGGTTCAAATATTTAGCCGTGTTTGGCGCGGGCATCGCAGCGGCGTTGGCGGGCGAAAAATTGCACACCAAGAACCGCGAATACGGCTTGGTGCTGCAAGGATTTGGCTTTGCCGTCATGTATTTAACCGCGCTGGCGGCGTTGAAGCTGCATCATATTTTGCCCGCGCCCATTGTGTTTGCGGTGATGCTCAGCGCGGTGGTGCTGATGGCGGCGCTGGCGGTGCGGCGCGATGCCAAAATCATGGTGCAGGTGGCGTTGGCAGGCGGCTTGGCGGCGCCGATTTTGGTGTCGGATGGCTCAGGCAACTATTTGGTTTTGTTTAGTTATTTGTCGCTGCTCAACACGGCGGTGGCGTGGATTGCGTGGCACAAGGCGTGGCGCGATTTGAACATCACGGGCTTTGTGGGCACGTTTGCCATTGCGCTCTCTTGGGGGATGCGCGACTACACGGCGGCGCATTTTGCCCGCACCGAGCCGTTTTTGCTGTACCACTGGCTGCTGTACACGGCGGTGGCGTGCTTTTTTGCGCGGCAAACGCTGGCGCGCGAGCCGTTGTCAGGCAGCCTGAAAAGCATTCCGAACGATGCGCCGCTAGAACGCATCATGGCAACGTTTGCCGCCTATGCCAGCCATATTCGCGGCTTGGACAGCACGCTGCTGTTTGGCACGGCGATTACGGCGTTTTCCATGCAATATCAAATGGTTGAATATTGGCAACACGCGGCGGCGGTTTCGGCGGTGGGCTTTGCGGCGGTGTATGCGGGTTTTGCGCTGTGGTTTGCGCGGCAGGGCGATGATTTTGCCGTGATGAAACAGGCGTTTGCGGCGTTGTCGCTGTTGTTTGTTACGCTGGCGGTGCCGCTGGGGCTGGATGGCGTGTGGACGGCAAGCGCGTGGGCGTTGGAGGCGGCGTTGGTGTATGCGTTTGGCATGAAGCTGCGCCAGCCGCACACGCGCTTGCTGGCGTTGGCGGTGTTTGCGTTGGCGGCGGGGGCGCATTTGAGCGGCAGCTGGCAGGTTTTCCCGCACGGGCGCGAGACGCTGCTGGGCGGCTCGGTGGCGGGCACGCTGTGGCTGCTGGGCGGCGGTGCGGCGATGGTGTGGACTTGGTTGAGGCAGCCTGAAAAGCTGGCGGCGTGGGAAAACGGTTTTCAGGCTGCCGTGCAGGCTTTGGTGTTGGCAAACGCGGTGGCGTTACCGATGATGCTGTTTGCCGAAACGGGCACGGCGTATGCGATGGCGGCTTACGCGCTGGCTCTGGCGGCGGCGCAGTTTCGTCGGCAGAACAAGGTGGTGTCGGTGTTTGCGGTGGGCACGGGCTGGTGGGGGATGCTGCTGGCGGCGGGAGCGAGCGACAGCGGTGTGCTGCAATTAACGGCGGCGGTGTTGGTGTTGGCGGCGGCGTTTTTGTTGCATAAGAGCCGTTGGCAGCCTGAAAACGCGGTTACGCTGAATACGTTGGCGGGCTGGGCGTTGCTGCCGTTTGCCGCGCTGCTGGCGATGGGCGGCGCGTGGACGCTGTTGCCGTTTACGCGCTCGTCGGCTTATTTTTGGATAACGTGGTGGCTGGTGTGGCTGCCGCTGTTGGCGGTTTCGCGCGGGGGCAGATGGATGCAGGGTTTGCAAACGTGCGCGGTGGCGGGCTGGGCGTATGCGGGGCTGCTGTTGAATGCGGGGGATGGGCAAATGGATGCGCCCGTTGCCCATACGCTGACTTTGGCGATGATGACGGCGCTGTCGCTGCGGGCGATGACTTGGCAGCCTGAAAAGCTGCGGCGCAGCGCGGCGTGGCACGGTTTGGCGTTGGCGGTGTTTGGCTTGGGGTGGACGCTGTGGCTGGGCGAGCTGGGCGAGCGGTATGCCATCGGGGTGTGGGCGCAACTGGCTTGGCTGGCTGCGCCGATGCTGCTGTGGACGGCGTTTACCGCGTGGCGCAATCATCCACGTTTGCAGCCGCGTGCGGTGTATTGGCGGTATGGCAGCATGGCGGCGGCGTTGCTGGCGCTGGCTTGGCTGCTGTGGGCAAACTGGTCTGCGCCGCGCGAAAGCGGGCTGCCTTATCTGCCGCTGCTGAACCCGCTGGAATGGGCAACGGCGGCGATTGTGTGGCAAACGTGGCGTTGGCATGGCTTGTGGCTTGCGGAATACGCGCCCGATGAGCGGAAAATGCAGGCAGTGCTGCCTTCGGCGTTGGCGTTGTTTGCGGTGAGCGCGCTGGTGATGCGCGTGTGGCACGAATACGATGGCGTGGCTTGGCGGCTGGGCGATTTGCTGGCTTCGTTTGGCTTGCAGGCGAGCTTGTCGATTGTGTGGGCGTTGCTGGCGATCGGTTTGATGGTGCGCGGCAATCAAAAGGCGGCGCGGTCGCTGTGGTTTACGGGCGCGGGGCTGATGGGCGTGGTGGTGGGCAAACTGTTTTTGGTGGAACTGGGCAACAGTGGCGGGGTGGCGCGGATTGTGTCGTTTATCGTGGTCGGCGTGTTGCTGTTGCTGGTGGGGTGGTTTGCGCCGATGCCGCCGAAGGGTGGGGAGGGGGATGAAGAGGGGTAGGTTGGTTGCGGGCTGGCTTTGGGGTGCGGGGGATGAGGCAGCCTGAAAATGGTTTGACGGTATGTTGGCATGGCTGGCTTGATTTAGCATCTTGACGATGAGCCGTTGTCGTTCCATTTAAGCAACCCGCGTGCGCAGCAAAGCTGCACACCCTACGCCTGTTGCTGCGCCCTGCCCTGTTTAGCTTTGTGAACAATAGGCAGCCTGAAACCGTTTACTGCGTTTCAGGCTGCCTTAACTTGCTTGGCGGGCGGTGGCGGCGTTACCAACTATCCCGCTTCATTTTGTCTAGCTGGCGGCGGTCGCGCTTGGTGGGGCGGCCGTCGGGGTAGGCGGCGGTGATGCGGCTGGCTTGGTCTAGCAGTTTTTGCGCTTCGCGGTTTTGCGCGGTGGCTTCGTCTTCTTGGTACAGCAAACGCGCTTCGGGCGCGGGGCGGCGTTGTTCGTTGAGCGCGAGCACGGTGAGTTTGTAGGGCAGCGAGTTGAGGGTTAAATCAATCACGTCGCCGA
>CAUVGV010000130.1:0-6989 GCA_963551505.1 uncultured Kingella sp. | reverse complement strand
GCCTAAAATTGAGAAAATTGCCAAAATTTTTGATATGACTGCGCTGGAATTTTTGGATTTTTGCGAAAATGGCGCAAGTTTTTACATTTCCAGCAACAACAGCCAAACCAGCGACAACAATGGGCGGAACTACTATCTTTTTGGAAAACAAGGAAATGAATTATTGTTGGCAGAATTGGAAAAAGCGGAGCAAACCATTCGGCATAAGGATGAGCTGCTAGCTGAGAAAGAACGGGAAATCCAAACGCTGCACGAATTAGTTGCCATGCTTAAAAAGCAAAAAGATTCTTAACGAAGCGCGTTTATGATGACTTCACAAACGCGTGATTTTCATACAATCAAAATATGCCCACCATCCAATCCCCACACAACCCCCAGCTCAAACACCTTGCCAAAATCCTAACCGCCGCCAAACAGCGCCGCGAACACCAACAAGCCGCGCTGGAAGGCGCGCATCTGCTCGCCGCCTATTTGGACGCAGGCAACACGCCGCAGCAGGTTTACATCCCCGAGCCCAAATTCAGGCAGCCTGAAACCGCCGCGCTGATGGCAAGGTTGCCTGAAAACCGCATCACGCCCGTTGCGCCCCATTTGCTGCAAAAAATCAGCACGCTAGATAATGCCGACGACATCATCAGCCTGATTGCGCTGCCACCGCCCGCGTCGCTCGCCCGCGACGACTGTATCGTGTTAGACGCGGTGCAAGATGCGGGCAACGTGGGCACAGTGTTGCGCAGCGCGGCGGCGGCGGGCATCTGCCATGTGGTGCTGGGCGCGGGCTGCGCCGATGCCTATTCGCCCAAAGTGTTGCGCGCGGGCATGGGCGCGCATTTTGTGCTCACGCTGCACGAGCGCGTGAACCTGCGCGACTGGTTGGCAAGCTACCCGCACCGCACCCTCGCCACCGCGCTCACCGAACGCAACAATTTTTCGCTGTACGACTTAGATTTGCACCAACCATCGGCTTGGATTTTTGGCAACGAGGGCAACGGCGTGTCGCCCGACATCCTTGCCGCAGCTACCGCCACGGTTAAAATCCCCATGCAAGGCGCGGTGGAATCGCTCAACATCGCCCAAGCCGCCACCATCTGCCTGTTTGAACAAATGCGACAACGTTTGGCAGGCGCAACAAAATAGGCAACCTGAAAGCCTGTTGCATACGCCCTTTGGCGACGCGAGCCGTCGCCGATCCATTGTGATTTCAGGCTGCCTTTACCCCCAGCGGGCAACGCCGTTTAACCACCCCACAAACCCGTCCAAAGGTTGCCCCCACCCGCAATACTCTCTACAATGCCCGTGTGCCGCCCCCCGCGCGGACTATTTTTATAACGAACGAAAGGAAGCTCCATGAAACAAAAATTCACCCTCGCCGCGCTTGCGCTTGCCCTGTTTGCCGCTCCCATGCTGGCTGCGCCCACCGCGCAACAAGAGCAGCTAAACGAAGACTGTGCCATTGTTGCCAACATTGCCTTGGATTCTATGGGGCAATTTCAAGCGGGCAAAAACCAATCCACCGCGCTAAAAATGCTGCAACAAAAATACGTGAAACCCGCCAAGCCCGAAGCGCAACAAATGGTGGGCAACATAGTAGAAAGCATCAACAATATGCTTTATAAACAACCCAAAGGCACAATTGAAATCGGCAAAACCGATGCCGAACGCCAAGACCATATGCAAGCATGGGCAGCAGCGGTTTACACCACTTGCATCAAAAATGGGAAGTAAAACGGTTTTTACGCAATAAAAAACGCTCGTCAGATAATTGACGAGCGTTTTGGGGTTTCAGGCTGCCTCAATCAACTTAGCCCAACCAACACCCAAACCACCGCAATGCTAAACACTGCCGCAATCAAATCATCCAGCATCACGCCCAGCCCGCCGCTCACGCGCTGGTCAAACCATTTAATCGGCGGCGGTTTCACCGCATCAAAAAAGCGAAACACCGCAAACGCAATCGTCCACCAGCCCAAGCCCTGCGGCACGCAGGCATAAATCAGCATCATCGCCACAATCTCGTCCCACACAATGCCGCCATAATCATGCACCCCCAGCGCACGCTCGGTTACATTGCAAATCCAAATACCGATAAAAAACAACGCAATGCACAGCAAGCCTAACGCCAGCTTGCTCATGCCGCAGCCCAACAGCAGCCCCGCAATCAACACCGCAGGCAGCGTGCCCACCGTGCCGGGCGCTTTGGGCGCAAGCCCCGTGCCAAAGCCAAATCCAACGAAACACACAGGGCGTTGCCACAGCCACGCCCAAGTAACCGCAAAAGCAGGTTTTTGTTTTGCCATAAAGCCTTATCCTTGTGAACCTGTTTTCAGGCTGCCTAATGCGACAACACTACCCAAGGCAGCCTGAAAACCATTAAAATCAGCCCAATCATACCACCACCCAAGAAAGGACAAAACATCATGGCGATTCTGATTACAGGCGCATCTGCAGGTTTTGGCGCAGCCATGTGCCGCGCATTTGTGCAAGCAGGTTATCCCGTTATCGGCGCAGCCCGCCGCGCAGACAAACTCGCTGCCTTGCAAAACGAGCTGGGCTTTATGTTCCAGCCGCTAGAAATGGACGTGAGCGACAAAAATTCCGTCAATATCGCCCTCGCCAGCCTTGCCCAGCTTCCCGAAGCCTTCCAAAGCATAGATTGCCTGATTAACAATGCAGGGCTTGCCCTTGGGCTAGAACCCGCCCATCAAGCCAACTTTGAAGACTGGGAAACCATGGTGCAAACCAACGTGCTCGGGCTGATTTACCTCACCCGCCAAGTGCTGCCGCAAATGGTGGAGCGCAATCAGGGCTATATCATCAACATCGGCTCAATTGCAGGCACTTATCCCTACGCAGGCGGCAATGTGTACGGCGCAACCAAAGCCTTTGTGCGCCAATTTAGCCTCAATCTACGCGCCGATTTGGCAGGCAAAAACATCCGCATCACCAACATAGAACCAGGCTTATGCGGCGGCACCGAATTTTCCAACGTCCGCTTCAAAGGCGACGAAGCGCGTGTAAACCAATTATATGAAAACGTGGATTACATCCGCGCCGAAGACATCGCCCGCACCGCCCTATGGCTCTACCAATGCCCCGAACACATGAACGTAAACGCCATAGAAATCATGCCCGTAGCCCAAACTTTTGCCGCCCACACTGTAACCCGCAAAACCGCGTCAGAGGGCAATACCGCCGACAATGACGCCGCCCACAACACCGACAATCAAGCCCAACCCAAAGGCTTGTTTGGTAAGCTGGCATCGTTGTTTAAATAATATTTTCAGGCTGCCTAAGCAGGTTCTCAACTATTCAGGCAGCCTGAAATTTGCTAATATGCCGCCCATTTCACACCACACAACAAGGAGAACAAAATGGTCCGCATGGTTCAATGTGTCAAACTCGGCAAAGAAGCCGAAGGCATGAAATTCCCCCCGCTGCCCAACGCGCTGGGCAAACGCATTTTTGAAAACGTTTCCCAAGAAGCATGGGACGCATGGACGCGCCACCAAACCATGCTCATCAACGAAAACCGCCTGAGCCTCGCCGACCCCCGCGCCCGCGAATACCTCGCACAACAAATGGAAAGCTATTTCTTTGGCGATGGTGCAGACAAAGTGCAAGGCTACGTTCCCATTGAAGAACCCAAATAGACAGCCTGAAAAAATAAGCAGCCTGAAAACTCTTTGCACGAATTTTCACGCAAAGAGTAGTCAAAACAGCAAAAATGCGGTTAAAATTCGCAAACTCAAAAGTAGAGAGACCACTCTATACAACACTTGATAGAGATTATTCAAACCGCCGCAAGGCATTTTTTTAAGGACGAACATAATGTCAGTTGAACAAAAAGTTAAAAGCATCGTAGCCGAGCAACTAGGCGTGGCCGAAAGCGAAGTGAAAAACGAATCATCATTCCAAGACGACTTGGGCGCAGATTCGCTGGACACCGTAGAATTGGTCATGGCTTTGGAAGAAGCCTTTGGTTGCGAAATCCCCGATGAAGACGCAGAAAAACTCACCACCGTTCAAGCTGCGATTGATTACGTTAATTCCAAACAAGCGTAAGCCATTTTTGGCAAAACAGCCTCTGATTTTCAGGCAGCCCTGCCCAAATCAGGGGCTGTTTGGCTAACCCCACATTAAAGAAGAGAACCCCATGACTCAACGACGCGTTGTTATCACAGGTTTAGGACAAGTATCGCCCGTGGGCAATGACGTGCCCAGCGCGTGGCAAAACCTGCTGGCAGGCAAAAGCGGCATCGGCAAAATCACCCGATTTGACACTGGCGACATTGCCTGCCAAATTGCAGGCGAAGTGAAAGATTTTGATGTAACCCAATACATCCCCCCCAAAGAAGCCCGTCGCATGGATGCCTTTATCCACTACGGCATCGCAGGTGCGATGCAAGCCATCGCTGATGCCCGTTTGGACGAGTTTGCCGAGTTGGATAAAGACCGCGTGGGCGTAAACATTGGTTCGGGCATCGGTGGTTTGCCCGCCATTGAAGCCACCGCCAACACCGTTGCCGCAGGCGGCGCACGCAAAATCAACCCCTTTTTCATCCCCAGCTCGTTGATTAACCTGATTGCGGGGCACGTTACCATCCTCAAAGGCTATCGCGGCCCCAGCTACGGCATGGTATCCGCGTGCACCACCAGCGCGCACGCCATCGGCGATTCCATGCGCATCATTCAATACGGCGATGCCGATATGATGATTGCGGGCGGCGCAGAAGGCGCGGTGTGCACACTGGGCATCGGCGGATTTGCCGCCATGAAAGCCTTGTCCACCCGCAACGACGACCCCGCCGCCGCTTCCCGTCCGTGGGACAAAGACCGCGACGGTTTCGTGATGGGCGAAGGTGCGGGGGTGTTGGTGCTGGAAGAGTTGGAACACGCCAAACGGCGCGGCGCAACCATTTACGCCGAAATCGTGGGTTTTGGCGCAAGCTCTGATGCCTACCACATCACCGCGCCCAATATGGAAGGCCCCGCGCTGGCGTTATCCCGCGCGTTCAAAGATGCCAAGCTGCAACCGAGCGAAGTGGACTACATCAACGCGCACGGCACGTCCACGCCATTGGGCGATGCCAACGAAACCAACGCGATTAAATCGGTGTTGGGCGAACACGCGAAAAAAGTGCTGATTAGCTCCACCAAATCCATGACGGGGCATTTGCTCGGCGCAGCAGGCGGCGTGGAAGCTGTTTACAGCGTGTTGGCGATCCGCGACCAAATCGCACCGCCCACTATTAACTTGGTTAATCAAGACTTTGAAGCGGGCTGTGATTTGGATTACTGCGCCAACCAAGCGCGCAAAGCCGATATTCGCATCGTGGCATCCAGCTCGTTTGGCTTTGGCGGCACAAACGGCACGCTGGTGTTTAAGCGTTACGAAGATTGATGTTGAGCGTAACGAAAACCGCAAAGGCTTGGGCGTTTGCGGTTTTTTTGTGCGCGATAGGCAGCCTGAAAGTGGGGTAGGGTGGTGGTTGCCATTTTCAGGCTGCCTATAAGGTTTGGAGCAGCCTGCGGAGCGTAGCAGGGTTACGAAGCTAAAACCGTTTACCCGTAATGCAATAGGCAGCCTGAAAATGGAGTAGGGCAGTTTCCACTTCGCTATTTCACTGCGCAGGCAGTCCAAATCCGCACAATATTTGCACGTTTCTGCATCACGGCGTGTATCGCACTTTCCTATAATCCGCGTTTTCAATCAAACCCCAACAAGGAAATCATCATGAAAACAGGATGCTACATCGCAGCGCTAGCGGGTTTAACCGCACTTTCCACGCTTGCCGGCGCAGAAGGAAAATTTTCCGTGCAGGTGGATGGCTTGCAAAACGGGCATTTCGCCCAACGCCATGTGTTAAGCGAAGCCTATGGCTTTGGCTGCACGGGCGGCAATATCGCGCCCACTATTTCGTGGAAAAATGCGCCCAAAGGCACAAAAAGTTTCGTGCTGACGATGTACGACAAAGACGCACCCACAGGCTTGGGCTGGATGCACTGGGTAGTTGCCAACATTCCTGCCCATGTCTCCACGCTGCCTGAAAACCAACCTTTGCCGCAAGGCGCGCTGCAAACGCGCACCGATGGCGGCACAGCAGGCTTTATGGGCGCGTGTCCGCCCAAAGGGCAAAACCACCGCTATGAAATCACCGTTACCGCCGTGGATGTGGCAACCTTGCCCAATATCACCGCCGACGCCACGCCCGCGCTGGTGGGCTTTTTCGCCAACGCACACGCGCTGGGCAAAGCCAAAGTTACCGTGCGCCAAGCGCGATAGCAGTTTGATGAAGCAGCAAAAAGGACGCAGTAAGATGCGTCCTTTGGAATTTGAGGCAGTCTGAAAACGAGCGAAGCTAAAACGCGCCGCTAAAAAATGTTTTCAGGCTGCCTTGCGCACATCGCTTGGCGTGCAGCCAAAATGCGCCCGAAATTTTGCCGCAAACCGCGCAGGGCTTTCATAGCCCACCGCATACGCCACCTGCGACACGCCCAGCGGCGACGTTTGCAGCAGGGTCAGCGCCCGCATCATCTTCACACTGCCCGACAGTTCGCGAAAAGACGTGCCTTCGTTCGCCAGCCGCCGCCGTAGCGTTGTTTCGCTCATGCCCAGCTGCCGCGCCACATCTCTTATCTGCCAGTTGACAGCGGTATCCCGCGCAACCAGTTGGCGTATCTGCTTGCTTAAACGCTGCGCCGAATGCGGGTTGAACACCGCCCCAGCCTGCGCCAGCCAAGCCAGCAATTCCATTGTTCGCGCCGCCAAAACCGTTTCAGGCAGCCGCGTCTGCACGCCCTGCACCACGCGCGAAAACACCTCATTCCACGCCGCATCAGGGTGCAATACGCGCGCCAAATCCAGCGTTTCTCGCGCGGGATATTGTGCGAAAAACTGCGCCACCCATTCATCGCCCAACATCAGCCACTCCGCGCGATAACCCTGCGCCCCATCAGGCTCATTCAGCACATCAAACGACTGCCCGCCC
>CAUVGV010000129.1:0-6990 GCA_963551505.1 uncultured Kingella sp. | reverse complement strand
GTAATTAAATTAAAAACAAAAGATTAAAAAATAAAAAGACGATATTTATGAAGCACAGCACGCATTGTGAATAAATCGGTTAAACAAATGATTTGATAACAAAATAAGATAAACAAAAATTTGTGCGCGATGGCGGTTAATTGATTGGGATAATTGTGGATAAAATAGAACGCAAATCGCTTTACTGTGGATAAATCGGCTTTATCACGCTTTTTTATTGCCTTAACCACACTTTCAGGCTGCCTAAAATGGTTTATGATGCAGCCTGAAAATCATTTTTAGGATAACTGCATGAAACAACGCACCCTAGCCAAATCCATCACCGCCACAGGCGTAGGCTTGCATTCGGGCGAGCGCGTGTCGCTTACCTTGCATCCTGCCGCTGAAAACACGGGTATCCAATTTCGCCGCAGCGATTTATCGGGCGAGCAAGGCGAAATTGTGCCGATTACGCCCTATTTGATTAACGACACGCGCCTATCGTCCACCATCGTTACCGAAAACGGCATTCGCGTGGGCACGATCGAACACATTATGTCGGCGTTTGCCGCTTATGGTGTGGATAACATTTTGGTGGAGCTGAACGCGCCCGAAATCCCAATTATGGACGGCAGCAGTTTGCCGTTTATCTTTTTGTTGCAAGATGCGGGCGTGGTGGAGCAGCAGGCGGAAAAACGCTTTCTGCGGATATTAAAAGAAGTGTCGCTGGAAGAGCCGAATAAAGCGGTGAAATTTACCCCATATAACGGCTTTAAAGTGCGGCTGACGATTGAATTTGACCATCCTGTGTTTAACCGCTCATCGCCCACATTTGAGATTGATTTTGCAGGAAAGTCTTATGTGGAAGAGATTGCGCGGGCGCGGACGTTTGGCTTTATGCAAGAAGTGGAGCTGATGCGCGCGCACAATTTGGGCTTGGGCGGCAATTTGTCCAACGCGATTGTGATTGACGACACCGATGTGCTGAACCCCGAAGGGCTGCGCTATCCCGATGAATTTGTGCGCCACAAAATTTTGGATGCGATTGGCGATTTGTATATTGTGGGGCATCCAATTATCGGCGCGTTTGAAGGTTATAAATCGGGGCACGCGATTAACAACGCGCTGTTGCGCAAGGTGTTGGCAGACGAAACGGCGTTTGAATGGGTGGAATTCCCCGATGATGATGATGCGCTGCCGCACGCGTTTTCGGGGATTGAAACGCTGGGCGTGGACTAGTTTGCCGCAATCCAAAAGGCAGCCTGAAATGGGTTATCCCCTGTTTCAGGCTGCCTTTTGCACATCAAGTTATCCCTGATTATTTTTATTGAAAACAATCAGATGCTGCTTTATCAACAAAGTTATACACAGCTAAAAGGCAGCCTGAAAATGAGTTTCAGGCTGCCTCAATCATCAAATAGCCACTTTAACCGCCGTGCCGCTCACCGTTACCATCATCATACCATTGGTTTCGCCCAATACTTCGTAGTCAAAATCAATGCCAATGATGCCGTTTGCGCCCAATTCCTTCGCCGCTTGCTTCATCTCTGTCAACGCAGCTTCGCGTGCGCCTGCCAACGCGCGTTCATAACCGCCGGCGCGCCCGCCGACCACATCGCGTATGGAAGCGAACATATCGCGGAAAATGTTGGCGCCGATAATCGCTTCGCCGTTCACAATGCCCAAATAAGCGTCCAGCTGAATATCGCCGGGCGTTACGGTGGCGAGAAAAAAGGCTTCTTCTTTGCGGGAAAACCAACCCATGTTGCACTCCTGTGATAAATGGTTTTCAGGCTGCCTTAGATGAATAGGCAGCCTGAAAACCAAAAATGTTAATGTGGATAACTTGACTACACTTCGTAGGTGCTGGAAGCGGTGTTGCCGCCTGTGCCCGTCCAATTAGTGTGGAAAAATTCGCCGCGCGGTTTGTCGGTGCGCTCGTAGGTGTGCGCGCCGAAGTAATCGCGCTGGGCTTGCAGCAGATTGGCCGGCAAGCGCGCGGAAGTGTAGCCATCTAGGAAGGTAATCGCCGCCGCCATGCAAGGCATGGGAATGCCGATTTCAATCGCTTTGGCAACGGTTTTGCGCCATGCGGGCAAGGCGTTGAGCAGGATTTTTTGGAAATACGGGTCTGCGCCCAAGAAGGCTAAATCGGGGTTGGCTTCAAACGCATCGCGGATGTTGCCCAAGAAAACGCTGCGGATGATGCAGCCTTCGCGCCACAACAGCGCAGTTTTGCCGTAATTCAATTTCCAATTAAACGTGTTGCTGGCTTCGCGCATCAGCATAAAGCCTTGGGCATACGAAATGATTTTGGATGCCAGCAACGACAAACGCAGCGCTTCCAGCCATTCTTCGCGGCTGCCCGAAACAGGCGCAATGCTGCGGGGAAACAAGCCGGCGGCGGCAACGCGCTGCTCTTTCAATGCCGAAACGCAACGCGCAAATACGGATTCGGTAATCAGCGTGAGCGGAATGCCCATGTCCAAAGCGTTGATGCCTGTCCATTTGCCTGTGCCTTTTTGCCCAGCGGTGTCTAAAATTTTTTCCACCAACGGCGTGCCATCTGCATCTTTGTAAGCAAGAATATCGGTGGTAATGTCTACCAAATAAGAGTTTAACTCGGTGTTTTTCCAAGATTTAAACGTTTCGTGCATTTCGTCATACGTCATGCCCAAGCCGTCTTTCATAAATTGATAGGCTTCGCAAATCAGCTGCATATCGCCGTATTCAATGCCGTTATGCACCATTTTTACAAAATGCCCCGCACCATTATCGCCCACCCAATCGCAACAAGGCTCGCCATTAGGCGTTTTCGCCGCAATGCCTTGCAAAATCGGTTGAACGTATTGCCACGCTTCGGGATTACCTCCCGGCATGATAGACGGCCCATGTCGCGCCCCTTCTTCCCCGCCTGAAACGCCTGCGCCAATAAAGCGGATGCCTTTGGCAGCCAGCTCAACGGTGCGGCGGTTGGTGTCGGGATAATTGGCGTTGCCGCCATCGATAATGATGTCGCCTTGTTCCAGATAAGGCACAATTTGCGCAATGAATTCGTCCACCGCGCTGCCTGCACGCACCATCAGCATGATTTTTCGTGGTTTTTCCAATTTATCCACAAGATCTTGCAAAGAATGTGCGCCAATAATATTGGTGCCTTTTGCAGCACCATTTAAAAATTCGTCCACTTTGGAAACGGTTCGGTTGAACGCCACCACTTTAAAGCCTTTGTCGTTCATGTTCAAAATCAAGTTTTGCCCCATAACCGCCAAACCAATTACACCAATATCGCCTTTCATTGTCGTCATTCCTTGCGAGTTGAGAAAGCTGTAACTTTACTCCATTGAAATAGGTTAGACAATGCGAGAAAACTGCGTTGCTTGTAGTAGTATTTAAATCTAAATTTAAAATATAAATAGATTATTAAGATTAAAAATGTGCAATCAGCTTGTTGATAAGTTTAAAAGCAAAATATTTTCAAATAGTTGTGTTTAATTTATTGCTTTGAAAAAGGCAGCCTGAAAACAAGAATAATCTGTGCATAGCGGTGGATAAAATTTTACAAACAACGGTGCAATGTGGATAAGTTTGGAAAATAAACATACTACGGTTTCAGGCTGCCTCAATCTGTGGATAATGAAAAATGACTTGGTTAAAACGTGTTCAAAAATGCACTTTTCCGATAAAATACCGTCCTTTATTGGTTTCAGGCAGCCTGAAAATAACGATTAAGGAATTCTCATGAAAGCATTGGTGGCGGTAAAACGTGTGGTGGATTTTAATGTGAAAGTGCGCGTAAACGCAGATGGATCGGGCGTGGATATTGGCAATGTGAAAATGTCGATGAATCCGTTTGACGAAATTGCGGTAGAAGAAGCGGTGCGCTTGAAAGAAGCAGGTAAAATCAACGAAGTAGTTGCCGTATCGTTGGGCGAAAAAAAATGCGAAGACACGCTGCGAACCGCGTTGGCAATGGGTGTAGACCGCGCCATTCATGTGGAAACCGATGCGCTGCTTGAACCCTTAGCGGTGGCTAAGTTATTGAAAAAAATTGTAGAAAAAGAACAACCTAGCCTTGTTTTATTGGGTAAACAAGCCATTGACGACGATGCCAACCAAACGGCGCAAATACTGGCTGCATTGATGAATGCACCGCAAGGCACGTTTGCCAGCAAAGTGCAATTGTCTGCTGATGAAGCAATTGTTACGCGCGATATAGATGGCGGCGTGGAAACCGTGGCGTTGAAATTGCCAGCGGTGATTAGCGCGGATTTGCGTTTAAATGAGCCACGTTTTGTGAAATTGCCTGCGCTGATGCAAGCGAAGAAAAAAATAATTGAGAAACAATCTATTGAAGAATTAGCTGTAAACATTGAACCACGGTTGCACGTGAAACACTATACAGAACCCAAAGCGCGCCAAGCGGGCGTAAAAGTGACAAGCGTGGCTGAATTGGTTGAAAAACTGGCGGCTGCCAAAGCAATTTAAAAAAAAGGAAAGCAATATGACCGTTTTGGTATTAGTAGAACACGATGGCAAGCAAGTAAACCCAGCCACATTGCACGCTATTCATGCAGCACAAAAATTAGGTGAAGTTCATGCGCTGGTGGCGGGTTCAGGCAGCCTGAAAGTGGCAGAACAAGCCAGCAAAATTGATGGGGTTAGCAAAATATTGCACGCAGAAGCGGCGCATTTTGCCGAGCTATTAGCAGAAGAAATCACACCGCTTATTGTTTCACTAGCTACGCCGTATCGGTATTTTGTTGCGGCTGCCAGCGCATTTGGTAAAAACATTATGCCGCGCGTAGCAGCGATGCTGGATTGCTCGCAAATTTCTGATTTAACCGAAATTGTGGATAATCAAACTTTTATTCGCCCTACTTATGCAGGCAACGTGTTTATCACCGTATCTAGTAATGAAGAAAAATTGGTGCTAACCATTCGTGCCAGCGCGTTTGATGCAGCAATATACGGCGAGCAAGCGGCAGAAATTGAAAGTGTACCCGCCACTCCTGCGCAGCAGTTAAGCCGATTTATTTCGTGCGAATTAACCCAATCAGACCGTCCAGAATTAACGCAAGCCAAAGTGGTTGTGGCTGGTGGGCGAGCATTGGGCAGCGCAGAGCAATTTAATGCTGTTTTAACGCCGTTGGCTGATGTATTGGGTGCAGCAATTGGCGCATCACGCGCAGCGGTGGATGCAGAATTTGTATCAAACGATTGCCAAGTTGGGCAAACAGGAAAAATTGTTGCGCCTGAACTGTATTTTGCGATTGGTATTTCTGGCGCAATTCAACACGTTGCGGGGATGCAGGATAGCAAAGTGGTGGTGGCTATTAACAAAGACCCTGATGCGCAAATTTTTAATGTGGCTGATTTTGGTATTGTGGGCGATTTGTTTGAAGTTGTACCGCAATTAACCGAAGCATTGAAAAATCGTTAATTTCGTGCCTATGTTTCACATGAAACATAGGTTTATTTCACCATTTATGCAAAAGAAAAAATAAAGTGAACATTTCTCTACCAATAGAAGCAAAAGATATTCAAAAGCTGATTCCCCATCGCTTTCCATTTATGTTGATTGACCGTATTACCGCGTTTGAACACGGTAAATCGCTCATAGCAATCAAAAATGTAACCATGAATGAACCGCAGTTTATGGGGCATTTTCCTGAACACCCTGTTATGCCTGGGGTATTGATTATTGAAGCAATGGCTCAGGCATGCGGTGCGTTAGCCATTTTGACCGAAGGCGGGCGCAACCCTGATGAAATTTATTTCTTTGCGGGTATAGATAATGCACGGTTTAAACGCCAAGTTATCCCTGCCGACCAGCTTGTTTTTGAGATTGAATTGCTGCAAAGCAAGCGTGGGATTGGTAAATTTAAAGCTGTTGCCAAAGTGAATGGCGAGTTAGCTGTTGAAGCAGAGATTATGTGCGCCAAACGCAAAGTGGAAAAATAATACCAAGTCATAAAACGAACTGGCGGGGTTGGTTTATTGCTTCAAACAGCTTGTTTTTTGAATGAGTATTTAAGTTTTCAGGCTGCCTAATCCATCTAGGCAGCCTGAAAAAGACAAATTAAACAATAGCGAGAGTATCATGTCTTTAATCCACAAAACAGCCATCATAGACCCCAAAGCTGAATTAGATAGCAGTGTGAAAGTGGGTGCTTATTCCGTTATTGGCGCAAATGTGCAAATTGGTGCAGGCACGGAAATTGGCGCACATACTGTGATTGAAGGGCATACGACAATAGGTCAAAACAATAAAATTTTCCAATTCGCCAGTTTGGGTGCGCAGCCGCAGGATAAAAAATACTGCAATGAGCCTACTAAGCTTATTATTGGTAATGGTAACACCATTCGTGAATTTACAACATTCAATACAGGCACGGTTACAGGCATTGGTGAAACGCGCATTGGCGATGATAATTGGATTATGGCGTATTGTCATTTAGCGCATGATTGTGTGGTGGGAAATCATACTATTTTTGCTAACAACGCATCGCTTGCAGGGCATGTAACCATTGGCGATTATGTGGTGCTAGGCGGTTATACATTAGTGTTTCAATTTTGTCGCATCGGAGCGTATGCCATGACAGCATTTGCCGCAGGTGTGCATAAAGATGTGCCACCCTATTTTATGGCAGCAGGGTATCGCGCAGAGCCCGCAGGTTTAAACAGCGAAGGCATGCGACGTAATGGCTTTTCAGCGGAACAAATTGCGGTGGTAAAACAAGCCTATAAGATTCTTTATATGCAAGATTTGGGTTTGGATGAAGCCAAAGCAAAAATTGCAGAAATGGTAAAAGATAACCCAGAGCTACAAATTTTGCATGAATTTGTTGCAACATCGCAACGTGGCATTATTCGTTAAACTGTTTTAGGCTGCTTAAAAAGAAACGTAAAGAGTTTGACAGGCAAATTAGCATAGCGTATAATTCACTCTTTCTAACGCGGGGTGGAGCAGCATGGTAGCTCGTCGGGCTCATAACCCGAAGGTCGTAG
>CAUVGV010000128.1:0-7015 GCA_963551505.1 uncultured Kingella sp. | reverse complement strand
CTCGCAAGGTGTCCAACCTTGCTGTGCTTTTTGCCTTGTATCCGCGCTTTTATGTTATCAAATCTACCTATGGAAATAGTGAATACAGGTTCTTAGCCTGAAAAAGCAAAAATGTTATAATCCGCGCTTCTTTTGCCCAGCGTTTTTTCAGGCTGCCTCAACCCCACGGAAATCCCCATGCAAGCGAAGTCTCCCCAAATTGCCCTATTGCCCCAAGAATGGCGCGCCGCCGTGTCGCTGGCCGGCGTGTATGCCTTGCGGATGCTGGGGATGTTTCTGGTGCTGCCTGTGTTGGCGTTGCACGCGCACGATTTGGCGGGGGCAAACGCTGCCAATGCGCCGAAAATGGTGGGCTTGGCGATGGCGATGTATGGCTTAACCCAAGCTTTGTTACAACTGCCGCTGGGGATGCTGTCTGACAAAATCGGGCGCAAAAAAGTGATTTACATCGGCATGGGCGTGTTTGCGTTGGGCAGCTTTTGGGCGGCAAGCGCGAACGATGTGCACGCGCTGATTATGGCGCGGGCGGTGCAGGGTGCGGGCGCGGTGAGCGCGGCGGTAACCGCGTTGCTGGCGGATTTAACCCGCGAAGAAGTGCGCACCCGTGCCATGTCGTTGATTGGATTGAGTATTGGGCTCACTTTTTCCGTTAGCTTGGTGCTGTCGCCGATACTCAGCCGCTGGCTGGGCGTGAACGGCTTGTTTGCGCTGATGGGCGCGTTGAGCCTTGCCAGCATCGCGCTGGTGGCGTGGTACACGCCCAATCCCACCAGCGCGCAATCGCGTTTGCATGAAGATGCGCAACTGCAAGTGGGGCATATTGGCGAAGTGTTGAAAAACGGGCAACTGTTGCGGTTGAATTTTGGCATTTTTGTGTTGCAAGCGGGGCTGATGGCGATGTTTACCACGCTGCCGTTCGCGCTGAAAGATTTGGGCTGGGACAAGGCGAGCCATTGGCAAATCTACCTGCCCGCCACGGTTATTGGCTTGGTGTTGATGATTCCCACCATCATCATTGGCGAAACGCGCAACAAGCTCAAACCCGTGTTTTTGCTGGGCATCGGCTTGACCACCGCCGCGCAGTTCGCGCTATTAGGCAGCCTGAACGCGGCATGGCTGATTGGGTTGAGCTTGGTGGTGTATTTTATCGGCTTCAATATTTTGGAAGCGAGTATGCCCTCGCTGGTGTCCAAAATCGCGCCCAGCAATTTAAAAGGCACGGCGATGGGCGTGTACAACACGCTGCAATCGGTGGGCGTGTTTTCGGGCGGCATCATCGGCAGCCGCCTATACGCGCAATACGGCTTTGGCGGCGTGTTCGTTTTTTGCGGCGCAATCGGCATGGCGTGGTTTGCGCTTGCCGCCCGCGCCCCCGCGCCCAAGCCCGTTAAAAACATCATGTTCGCCGTTCCCCCCGCATGGCAGGGCGATTTAGGCAGCCTGAAAACTGCCATTCAAACCACGGCGGGCGTGGAAAGCATCGCGTTTAGCCACGACAACCAAACCTTATTTATCAAAGCCTTGCAGCAAGGATTTGACGAAGCCGCCATCCAAACAATCTTATCAACAGGAGCAAACAAATGTCTTTGAACAAAGTAATTTTAATTGGCAACTTGGGGCGCGACCCCGAGCTGCGCTATATGCCCAACGGCGACGCGGTGTGCAATTTTTCCATTGCCACCAGCGAATCATGGAACGACCGCAACAGCGGGCAACGCCAAGAGCGCACCGAATGGCACAACATCACGCTGTATCGCCGCCTTGCCGAAGTGGCGGGGCAATACCTGAAAAAAGGCAGCCAAGTGTATATTGAAGGCAAAATCCAAAGCCGCAAATACACCGACAAGCAAGGCATGGAGCGCACGGCATACGACATCATCGGCAACGAAATGAAAATGCTCGGCTCGCGCGGCGGCAATCAACAACAAGGCGGTTATCACGACGATGCGGGCTACGCCCCTGCGCCGCAGCAAAACTACGCGCCGCAGCCGCAACAGTCCTACGCGCCGCAACAGCCCGCTTACGATGCGCCGCCGCCCGCCGCGCCCACCCAACGCCAAGCCCCCGTTGCCCCCGCCGCGCCGGTGGACGATATTGACGACGATATTCCGTTCTAACCGCAGCGCACAACGATTAGGCAGCCTGAAAAGCAACATGGCGTTGCTTTGGCAAAAGATAGCCGCAGATGCTGCTTTGAAGTGTCTGCGGTTTTGTTGTTGCTGCGGCAGAGGCAGCCTGAAAACCAATGGAACGGCGACGGCTTGTTGCCAAAGCGTGTTTCAGGCTGCCTCTGTTAAGCAGTTGGTAGGTCGGGCATTGATGCCCGACAAACGCGGATATTTATCTATTCCACCAATTTAAACACGTCGGGCATTCATGCCCGGCCTACTTCGCTATTTTGGCTCACACTGCTCCTCAAAGGCAGCCTGCGGAGCGTAGCGGAGTTGCGAAGCTAAAACCTCTCCTCACCCCATCCGAAAGCCCACCATGTCCCCCAAACTTCTCCCCATTCTTTTGCTTGCCACGTTCCCCTTTGCCAGCCAAGCCGCGCCCGCTGCCAGCAGCCCCGCCCCGCTTACCATCGCATCGTCCACTTCCATGCAGCCCGCGCAACCCGCCACAGCCACCCACGAGCGCATCTTGCCCAACGGCTTGCGCGTCATCATCAAAGAAGACCACCGCGCCCCCGTTGCCATGATTATGCTGTGGTACAAAGTGGGCAGCGCGGACGAAGTGGCGGGCAAAACGGGGCTGAGCCACGCGCTGGAACACATGATGTTTAAAGGCACAAAAGCCGTGCCAGCGGGCAAATACACCGAAATCATCAGCGGCTTGGGCGGCAACAACAACGCCTACACCACCGATGAAGAGACGGTTTACCATGTCAACATTGCCAACGAGCATTTGCCCCGTGTGCTGGAATTGGAAGCCGACCGCATGGCAAATCTCAATTTTAGCGACAGCGTGTTTATGAATGAAATGAAAGTGATACGCGAAGAACGTCGCCAGCGCATTGAAGATAATCCGCAAGGCTTGCTCTATGAAGAAGTAATGCAGCGGGCGTGGCAAAAATCGCCCAATCGCACCAGCGTCATCGGCAAAATGGCGGATTTGCACACGCTCACGGCAAACGATTTGCGCCAGTGGTACAAAAAATGGTATGCGCCCAACAACGCCACGCTGGTGATTGTGGGCGATGTGCAACCTGAAACCGCGTTTGCCCAAGCCGAGCAGTATTTTGGCAGCCTGAAAAAACGCGCCATCCCAGCGCGGCAAAACATCAGCGAGCGGCTGTCGCGCGGCAAGGCGGTGCAAAGCAGCATTCGCGGCAACACCAAGCAGCCGCTGATAACGATTGCTTACCGCGTGCCGCATCTTACCGCGCTGGGCGAAAAGCTGCCCTATGCGCTGGATATGCTGACCAATGTGTTGGATGGGCATGACGCGGCGCGGTTGAGCAAAAATTTGCTGCGCGGCAAGCAAATCGCGCAAAACATTGACGTGGGCTATTCGCTGTTGGCGCGCAGCCCGCAGCTTTGGGGCATCAGCGCATCGCCTGCGGCGAATGTGTCCACAGGCAGCCTGAAAACGGCGATTGAAGCCGAAATCGCGCAAATCGCCGAACACGGCATCAGCCAAGACGAACTCAACCGCGCCCGCACCATTGAGCAAACCAAGGCGATTTTCGCCAAAGACAGCATCAACGCCCGCGCCAGCCTGATTGGCTCGCTGCAAATCGCAGGATTCAGCTGGCGCAACGAAGACGAAATCCGCCGTCGCATCCAAGCCGTCTCTGCCGCCGATATTCAGGCTGCCGCCAAGCTGCTTACGCCAGACAGGCAGGTTTATGTGGAATTGCTGCCTGATGAGCAAACGGGCAGGGCGAAGAAGAAAGCGAAGTGAGCAGAGGCAGCCACAGCGTAGGCGGTTATCAGCTTGAACAACATGATGCCGATTGAAACGCCACGCCATCATCCCCAAAGGCAGCCTGAAAATCTATCCTGCCCATTTTCAGGCTGCCTCATCATCACCCCCCAAAAGGAACTCCCATGCACTACACCGACCTGCGCGACTTCCTCGCCCAACTGGAACAACAAGGCAGCCTGAAACGCATCGCCGCCCCCGTCTCCCCGCATCTGGAAATCACCGAAATCGCCGACCGCGTGCTGCGGCAGGGCGGCGCGGCTTTACTGTTTGAACACCCCGTGCGGCAAGACGGCAGCCGCTACGCCTACCCCGTGCTCGCCAACCTGTTCGGTACGCCCGAACGCGTGGCGATGGGCATGGGCGCGGACAGCGTCGCCAAACTGCGCGAAATCGGGCAAACGCTCGCCTATCTCAAAGAACCCGAGCCGCCCAAAGGCATCAAAGACGCATTTTCCAAACTGCCGCTGTTAAAAGACATTTGGAGCATGGCACCGAAAATTGTCAAAAACGCCCCCTGCCAACAAATCGTATTGGAGGGCGACGCGGTGAATCTCTACGACCTGCCCATCCAGCATTGCTGGCCGGGCGACGTTGCCCCGCTCATCACATGGGGCTTGACGGTAACGCGCGGGCCGCACAAAAAACGGCAAAACCTCGGCATCTACCGCCAGCAGTTGCTCGGCAAAAACAAACTCATCATGCGCTGGCTCGCCCATCGCGGCGGCGCGTTGGACTACCAAGCCTTTCGCGCCCAAAATCCCGACACCCCCTATCCTGTTGCCGTCGTGCTCGGCTGCGACCCCGCTACCATTTTGGGCGCGGTTACGCCCGTGCCCGACACATTGAGCGAATACCAGTTTGCGGGCTTGCTGCGCGGCTCGCGCACCGAATTGGTGAAATGCATCGGCAGCGATTTGCAAGTGCCCGCCCGCGCCGAAATCGTGTTGGAGGGCGTGATTCACCCCAACGAAACCGCGCTGGAAGGCCCTTATGGCGATCACACGGGCTACTACAACGAGCAGGATTACTTCCCCGTGTTCACCGTCGAGCGCATCACCATGCGCGAAAACCCGATTTACCACAGCACCTACACCGGCAAACCGCCCGACGAACCCGCCGTATTGGGCGTGGCGTTGAACGAAGTGTTCGTGCCGCTGTTGCAAAAGCAGTTCCCCGAAATCACCGATTTCTACCTGCCGCCCGAAGGCTGCTCCTACCGCATGGCAGTCGTCAGCATGAAAAAACAATACGCTGGACACGCCAAGCGCGTGATGATGGGCTGCTGGTCGTTTCTGCGCCAGTTTATGTACACCAAATTCATCATTGTGGTAGATGATGATGTGAACGTGCGCGAATGGAAAAAAGTCATCTGGGCGATTACCACGCGCATGGACCCCGTGCGCGATACCGTGTTGGTGGAAAACACGCCGATTGATTATCTGGACTTCGCCAGCCCCGTAAGCGGACTCGGCGGCAAAATGGGCTTGGATGCCACCAACAAATGGCCGGGCGAAACCCAGCGCGAATGGGGGCGCGTAATTGAGCGCGATGCCGATGTGGCGGCGAAAGTGGATGCGATGTGGGGGGAGTTGGGGTTGTCTTGATAAATGGTAAAGGCAGCCTGAAAGCCGGATTTGCGCTTTCAGGCTGCCTTCTTTTTTCACTGCTTCACCTTCCCCGCCACGCTATACAGCGGGTCAAGCACCCATTCATACAGTTTCTTGTTTTCATGCAGAATATCGGCTTCTGCCGTCATGCCGATCGGCAGCTTGGTTTCCTTACCGTAAACCGAAATCGTCTGCTTGTCCAGCTTCACTTTGACCAGATACGCAGGCTCGTTCAGCAGTGCGGGGTTGGTAAAAATATTGCCCAGATTTGCCAACTCCTGTTTGTTTAACGCCGTTTGCGCGATGGAAACAATCCGCCCCGTGGCATGTCCGAATTTCTGATACGGATACGCCTGATAGCGCAGCACCACTTTGTCGCCGGGCTTCACAAAGCCTACTGCGCGGCTGGGAACATACAGATTTGCCTGCAATTGCGCCGCTTGCGGCACAATGCTTGCCAGCAGGCGAGATGCGTCTGCCTGCTGCCCCACATCCGCGTTGACCGCGTTCACATAGCCCGATACCGCCGCGCGTATGGTTTGCCCTTCGCGCACGCCGTAGTCCAAAATTTCCTGATTGTATGCCGCCAGTGTCCGCTCCAACTGGCTGATTTCGTTTGCCTGCTGCTCGGGCAGCTTGTTCAAATTGCTTTGCTGTACGGCGATTTCCCGTGCCAGACTGTCTGCTTCGCGCTGATACGCCGCCAAATCTGTTTTCAGTCCCAACAGCATGTTTTCATAATTGGTTTTCTCTAATTCCGACAACGCGCCCTGACGCACCAATTCATTCTGTTTTGCCAGCATTTTGCTGTTGAGCGCAATCCGCTTTTGCTGCACGGCGATTTGGTCTTGAATATGTTGCAACTGCTGGCGCAAGCGTCGCAGCGTGTTTTCCTGCGCGGTTTGCTCATTGGCATGTATCCGTTTTTGCCGCGCAATATCCTGCTCTGCCAACGCCTTTTTCAGCTTCGCTTCGGCAATCAGCCGCGCCTGCACACTACCCACGCCGTCGTTTCGCGCCGTGGATAGGGTAAACAGCACATCGCCTGCCTGCACAAAATCGCCGTCCGCCACCTGTTTGCTGGTAATCACGCCCGTTTCGGGTGCATACATGCGCACCACGCCGCCCAGCGGCACAAGCTGCCCCTCCACCGTGGTTTTATTGGTATAGCTGCCGAATATGGCAAACGCAATCAACGCCGCCGCCAAACCAGCCGCAAAAAATGTGAGCGCAAGCAAAGAAAAAGGGCGAACCAATACGATTTGCCCCGTCCAGCGGTTTTGCTTGGCTTGGAATACTTCGGAACGGAAAAGAGACATAAACACATCCGTAATATTTTTCAGGCTGCCTGAAAGCTGTTTTCAGGCTGCCCCAACACCACCACCCTATCCGCCATTGCCAACGTTTCCTGCCGGTGTGCCACCATGATTTTGGTGATATTCAGCCGCCGCAGATTATCGTTGATGATGCGTTCGTTATCC
>CAUVGV010000127.1:0-7073 GCA_963551505.1 uncultured Kingella sp. | reverse complement strand
TTCTTGTTTTTCAGGCTGCCTCAGGGGTTTTGCAAAGGTTTCAGTCTGAAAACCCAGTTTCCCAGTTTTCAGGCTGCCTCTATATCAGCAAAACGCCTATCAAATCACATGGTCTTGCACAGGCGCATCATCCGCTTCCTTGCCGTTTAACAACGCGCTTAGGCTGCGCCAATAGTTGTTATCCAAGCCCAGCATCATCACGCCGTGTTGCTTGGCAAACGGCGAGGCATCATGCCAAGCCACGGGGCGCATAAACGATTCCGCCGTAAACGCCTCTTGCAACGATTTCAGGCTCACATACACATGGTTAGCGTTGCTGGCAATCAGAGCAGGTTGTGGCGATAACAATTCATTCTGCGCCACGTTCACATCAGGCTGCGCCGCTTGTGGTGCAACATCATCGTTGGCAGCCACATTCATGCTGTCGCCCGCTTTCAATGCTTCAATGCGCACATTGGTTGAACCTTGTTGAATAAAGCCCAACGCCTTTGCCGCGCCTTTGGACAAATCCAACACACGTTTGCCGTGGAATGGCCCACGGTCGTTGATGCGCACCACAATGGTTTTGCCGTTGGCCAGATTGGTTACCCGCGCATAGCTGGGAATCGGCAAGGTGCGGTGGGCGGCGGTTAAAGCATTCATATCAAAACGCTCGCCGCTGGAAGTTTTTCTGCCGTGAAAGCCTGGACCATACCATGAAGCACGCCCTGTTTGGCTAAAATTTTTCTCTACGCTTTTTCGTGGGTAGTAGCGTTTGCCCGCCACCTTGTAGCTTAAATTGGCGGTGGAATGCAAAGCTTCTGCTTGAACCGTTTTGGCTGGCTCGCGCTGCGCGGATTGCTCCGTGCGCGTGGTGGAGCAGCCTGTTGCCAGTAATACAAAAACGCCCGTTAAAAGAGTATGTTGAATTTTAGTCAAAATGTGTTCCAGTTCTTGAGTTGAAGATATTTGCAAGCCTAAACGACATATTGTGATGCGTGTAGCCGTTTTGGGTTCTTATGAGCCGCCTGCGTAGCCCAGTTGTCGCCATGCTTCAAACACCGTAATCGCCACCGTATTGGCTAAATTCATGCTGCGATTATGGGGCATCATGGGGAAACGAATTTTCTGATTTTCGGGCAGCGTATCCAAAACCGCAGCGGGCAAGCCGCGTGTTTCAGGGCCAAACATAAATACATCGCCAGCCTGAAAAGCCACTTTATCGGGGCGGGTTTTGCCTTTGGTGGTGAGCGCGAAAATGCGTTTGCCTTGGAGCGCGTCCAAACATTCGGCAAGGGTTTCGTGCACAATCAGCGTAGAAAATTCGTGGTAATCCAAACCCGCGCGCTTCATTTTCGCGCTGTTCAGCGGAAAACCCAGCGGTTTAATCAGCCGCAATTCGCAGCCTGTGTTGGCGCAAAGGCGGATGATGTTGCCCGTGTTGGGCGGGATTTCGGGTTCAAATAAGACAACGGTAAACATCGTTTTAATCCTAATTTATTGATTTTAAACAAATTTGTAAAAAAGACACACCGTTGCAAGCCGTGCAATATGCGCCTTTTTGCAACAGTAAGTCAAATCTTTTTTCACTTATTACACGCGACTACACAGGCATAAACTTCGGCAGCCCCCGCTAAAAGCAGGGCGCGGGATAATTCGGCGATGCTGGAATGCGTGGTGCTAACATCATCAATTATCACAATTTTACAATCCTTAACATTGGCGCGCACGCGAAACGTGTTGCGGATATTGTTGGCGCGGTCTGCGGCGGAAAGGGTGGATTGTGGCGGTTTGGGGGCGCGATACACCGAATGGGGCGGCAAAAGGGGGATTTTGTAGCGTTGTGTAATGGCTTGGGCGAGGCTGTCGCATTGGTTAAAACCGCGCTGCAAACGGCGTTCGCGGCTGATGGGCATGGCGAGCACGGCATCAAAGGTTTGGCTGGCAAGCCACGGCGGGGGATTTTCGGCGATGAGCCATGTAAACAGGGGGGTGAACTGGCGGTTGGCGTGGTGTTTCCATGCGTGCAGCAGGGCGGGGAGGGGGGCGGCGTATTCGGCGCATGCCCAAAAGGCGGAGTAGGGCGGGGGATGGCGTTGGCAGTTGCCGCACAGGGCTTGGTTTAGGCTGAACTCGCCGCAGCGCGGGCAAAGGTGTTGCGTGTTGGGGAAAAGCTGGCGCAAATCGCTTTGGCAGGCGGGGCAGAGGGGGGCGGGTTGGATGTCGTGGCAGAGGATGCAGCTTTGGGCTTGGGAGAACATGGGATGGTTGGGGCAATGGGTGGGCGTGAGGCAGCCTGAAAACGAAAATGTAGCGACGACGGCTTGTCGCCAAGTTGGTGCGTTTAACAGCATTTGATGGTTTGGCACGATGTCGGCGAGCTGCCGACGTTCCATCCTTAATTTTCAGGCTGCCTCTGCGCGGATGGTTTCTTAATGGTTAAAACTACGTTGGCAAAATCGCGCTATTTTAAATAATCAGCGATGCCTATAATGCGCCATCTTAATTTCACACACAGGAAGAAAGCGATGTTTACTCGTTTACAAAATTTACAAGACGCGGCGTTGTGCTTGGTGCGCGTGGTTACGGGCTATATGTTCATGCAGCACGGTTTGGCGAAATTTTTTGAATTTCCCGTTTCCATGACGGACGGGCACGGCGCGGTGCCGCTGTTTTCGCTGTTTGGCGCGGGCGGCGTGTTGGAGCTGGCGGGCGGCGCGTTGCTGATTTTGGGCTTGTTTACGCGCCCTGTGGCATTTTTGCTGGCGGGGCAAATGGCGGTGGCGTATTTCTTTATCCACGGCGGCAATGTGCTGCTGCCGATGACCAACGGCGGCGAGTTGGTGGCGTTGTATTCGCTGATGTTTTTGCTGCTGGTGTTTACGGGCGGTGGCAAATATGCGCTGGATGCGGTGTTATGCAAAAAGCAGGGCTAGGCGGGTAAACCTGCTTTCAGGCTGCCTTAACGCATAAACCCATTTTCAGGCTGCCTTATTGCGCAGTATGTTTACTCAAACACGTTTTGTGAATGGCAAAACGTGTTTTCGTTTGGGCTTTATTCAAGCGGGCAAACCGTTTCAGGCTGCCTTAACTCAATCATCCATATAATCATCAGGCTCTGCGCCAAAGCGGTTATCGCCTGCCGTGCCTTTCAAGCAGAGCAACGCAAACAACACCGCTTCGCCCGCATACGGCACAAACCCCACCAGCAGCCACCAGCCCGAGTAATCGCAATCATGCAAACGGCGCACGGTAACGGCGCAAGTGGGGATAAACGTTGCCAGCGCGTACAACATCATCACATAAAACGGCAACCCCGCCGCGCCCAAATCACGCCAGCGGAAGTTGTCGCCCAGCTCGTTGGGAAACACCGCCACCAGCCACATCGCCAGCGCAAACGCTATGCCAATGTGTACCAGCGAAAACCGCCAATATTCCTTACGTCCCGTGCGCCCCGTAAAGTTGGCGTATTGTTGGAGCACGGCAAAATATTCGTCCATCTTTCCCTCCTTGCGTTTTCAGGCTGCCTCAAACGATAAGGCAGCCTGAAAACGTTTTAACCAATAATCTGATGCGAGATTAACTCTTTTTTCAAATAAGCATAGCACACGGGTGCGAGCACAATGCCGCCGATGCCAAACAAATGCTCAAACACAATCATCACCAGCAGCAACTCAAACGCTTTGGCGTTCACTTGCTCGCCGATGATTTTCGCGTTCAAAAAATACTCGGCTTTGTGAATCACCACCAAAAATATCAGCGACACAATCCCCGCCGTGAGCGAATTGCCCAAGCTGATAATCACCACCGCCGTGTTGGAAATCAGATTGCCAATCACGGGGATTAAGCCCGCAAAAAACACCAGGCAAGTGAGCGTGGTTTTAAACGGCAGCGAAATGCCCGCCGCAGGCAGCACCACAAATAAATACAGCGCGGTCAGCAGCGTGTTTACGGTGGAGATTTTCACCTGTGCCACAAACACGTCTTTAAAAGATGTTTTAAAGCCTACCAGCCGCTCCACCAGCGATTCTGATAAAAAGCCCGTGTATTGCGCCTGTTTGCTGTGCACCACATGGGTTTTAAGCATAATGCCCACAATAATGCCGATGATGATGTACACAAACGAGGTAACGCCTTTTTTGCCCGCCTGCATAATGTTTGCGCTGTGGGCGGCGAAAAACGCGGAAATCTCCTCGCCGATATTGATGCCTTCGGGAAGGTATTTGTCCGCGCCGTAGGAGGCGAGAATCTGCGGCAGGCGGTGGTACATGGCTTCAAACTCGCCGATGTTGATTTTGGTGTAGCCCGCATACACCGCAATGCCCAGCATGGCGCACATCGCCAACGCAACCGACAACGCCGAAATCAGATGCACATGCTTGTGTTGCAGCCGCCCGCCCAACGCCTTGCCCAGCATCGCGTTTGCGCCTTCAATCAGGCAATACGTCATCAAAATGCTCACAAACAGCACCACAAAATGAAAATACAGCACGCCAAACAACACCAACACGGCAATCGCCAGCGAGATTAAAAACGGCTTGCCTGTGTCGTTGCCTGCGGGGGCGGGGCTTTGGGGAATGGGGGGATTGGCAGGTTGCGGCGCGGCGGTGTTGGGGGGATTGTGGCTCATCTTGTTGCTCCGAAAAGAAAGGCGCAATCTTAACAGAAAGGAATGGGGCGGGGCATCAACGGCAAAGGCAGCCTGAAAACGCTATTTCACGTTTTCAGGCTGCCTTAAATCTATTTTCAGGCTGCCTCAACTCTTGCAATCCCCCCAATTCGCCCCATTTGATAAAACCTATTCTCAACTATCCCGAAAGCCCATCATGCAAAACAACGTTTTACTCAATCTACAACACGAGCCCGACTTTGCCGCCATCCGCGTGGAAGACATCAAGCCCGCCATGCAAACCGCGATGGCAGAAGCCCGCGCCCAAATCGCCGCGATTAAACAGCAGCCTGAAAACGCCGCCAACTGGCTCAATACCGTAGAACCGCTCACCGATTTAACCGAGCGCGTGGGGCGCATTTGGGGCGTGGTGGCGCATTTGAATTCGGTGGTGGACACGCCCGAGTTGCGCGCCGTGTATAACGAGCTGATGCCCGAAGTAACCGTGTTCTTCACCGAAATCGGGCAGGATATTGAGCTTTACGAGCGTTTCAAAGCGATAAAACAATCGCCCGAATTTGCCCAATTAAGCCCTGCCCAGCAAACCAAATTGGCGCACGATTTGCGCGGCTTCGTGTTAAGCGGCGCAGAATTGCCGCCCGCGCAGCAAGCGGAACTTGCCGCCTTGCAAACCGAAGCCGCCCAGCTTTCGGCGCAATTTTCGCAAAACGTGTTGGACGCCACCGATGCCTTCGCGCTTTATTTTGAAGACGACAGCAGCCTGAAAGGCTTGCCCGAAGACGCGCTGGCAATGTTTCAGGCTGCCGCAGCCGCCGAGCAAAAAGCGGGCTACAAAATCGGCTTGCAAATGCCGCACTACATCGCCGTGATGCAATACGCCGACAACCGCGATTTGCGCGAACAGCTTTACCGCGCCTACGCCACCCGCGCCAGCGAATTCGGCAAGCCCGAATGGGACAACACCGAAAACATCAACCGTTGCCTTGCCATCGCCTTGCAAGAAGCGCGGTTGCTGGGCTATCAAAATTACGCCGAGCTCTCGTTGGTTACCAAAATGGCGGAAACGCCCGCGCAAGTGCTCGCCTTCCTGCGCGATTTAGCCCAACGCGCCAAACCCTTTGCCGAGCGCGATTTAGCCGAAGTGCGCCAATACGCCGCCGAGCATTTGGGGCTGCCTGAAATCCAATCGTGGGATTTAGCCTACGCCAGCGAAAAACTGCGCGAAGCCAAATACGCCTTTTCCGAAACCGAAGTGAAAAAATATTTCCCCGCCAGCAAAGTGTTGGCAGGTTTGTTTGCCCAAATTGAGGCTTTGTATGACGTGAAACTGCGCGAAAAAAGCGTGCCCGTGTGGCATGACGACGTGCGCTATTTTGAGCTAGAAAAAGACGGCGCAATCGTCGGCGCGGTGTATATGGATTTATACGCGCGCGAAGGCAAACGCGGCGGCGCATGGATGAACGATTACCGCGGGCGCAGACGCTATCTTTCAGGCAGCCTGAAAGGGCAAATCCAAACGCCCACCGCCTATTTGGTGTGCAATTTCACCCCGCCTGTCGCTGGCAAAGAAGCGCGGCTCAGCCACGACGAAATCATCACCCTGTTCCACGAAATGGGACACGGCTTGCACCACCTGCTCACCAAAATTGACGAATTGGGCGTGAGCGGCATCAACGGCGTGGAATGGGATGCGGTGGAACTGCCCAGCCAGTTTATGGAAAATTTCGTTTGGGAATACAAAGTTCTGCGCGAAATGTCGTCGCACGAAGACACGGGCGATGCGCTGCCCGAAAGCCTGTTTGCCAAAATGCTGGCGGCAAAAAACTTCCAGCGCGGCATGTTTTTGGTGCGCCAAATGGAATTCGCGCTGTTTGATATGCTGATTTACAGCCAAAGCGATGCAGGCAGCCTGAAAAACTGGGCGCAAGTGTTGGCAGGCGTGCGCCGCGAAGTTGCCGTAGTACAACCGCCCGAATACAACCGCTTTGCCAACAGCTTCAGCCACATTTTCGCAGGCGGTTACTCGGCAGGCTATTACAGCTATGCTTGGGCGGAAGTGTTGAGCGCCGATGCCTACGCCGCGTTTGAAGAAAGCGGCGACGTGCGCGCGATGGGCGCGAAGTTCTGGAACGAAATCATCAGCATGGGCGGCAGCCGCAGCGCGATGGAAAACTTCAAAGCCTTCCGCGGACGCGAGCCAAGCATTGATGCGTTGCTGCGGCATAGTGGGTTTGTGGCGTAATTGCGGATAAAAGGCAGCCTGAAAACGATATTTCCCGTTTCAGGCTGCCTATCGCTTACGCGCATAAACAATATTCCATTTAAATTAAACAAGATAGTATCCATACGCGCCAAGCCCTCGCGCCAACGCTTGACGGGATAACGCCGCCTCCCTATAATGCGCGTCTTTCGGGTCGTTAGCTCAGTCGGTAGAGCAGCGGACTTTTAATCCGTTGGTCGAGCG
>CAUVGV010000126.1:0-7110 GCA_963551505.1 uncultured Kingella sp. | reverse complement strand
GGATTTACGAAGAAGTTACCCGCGCGGCAACGATTACGGTGGAATTTTTAGACATTCAAGGCAACAAGCAAACGCTGGATGCGGATGGCTTGCTGGCAATTTGCATTCAGCATGAGCTTGACCATTTGCAGGGCAAGCTGTTTGTGGAATATTTGTCGCCGCTGAAACAAAATCGGATTAAAACCAAAATGAAAAAACGCCAGCGCGAAACGATGTGATTTTCAGGCTGCCTTATGATGGATAATGTGAGGCAGCCTGAAAACGTTTTAGGAGAACGGGATGACAATAGCGCGTTTGCAGCGGGTTTATTTGTATTATTCGTATGCGGTGTTTGCGGTTTTGCTGTTTACCGCGTGGCGGCAGTATCAATTTGCTTTATTTTTGCTTTTAAGTTTTATTTTGCTTACCTGCAATGCGGTAATGAAACGCTTGGCGCGGCTTGCAAAAGACCGCTATGCTGAGTACGCCAACATATACGCCACCCCAATGGATGCCACCACGCCCGCCGCGCTATTGTATGGCTTGATTGTGTTGGCTTATCTGCTGTTTTCGGAATTGCTCACCAACCCCAACCGCTTTAACTGGCTGCTGTTTGCAATTTGGGCGGGGCTGATTCTGCTGCCCAGCCTTTATTTTGAGCTGCAAGTAAACCGCTTTATCGCGCATGAACTGCAAGTAAACCGCTTTATCGCGCAATCGCTCGCCGCGATAAGGCAGCCTGAAAAATGGTCTGCGAGCAAAAAGCTGCTTTGGCTGCTGCACGGGCTTGTGCCCTTGGGCATGGCGGCGTTCTCTTTTTATAGCGCGTTTACCTACCACGACCATTCGGTAATGTGGCTAAAAGTGGGCTTTTTTACCTTGCTGATTGGGATTTTTATCTATCGCTATTTGCTGCTGCACTTGGGCTTTGAGGCAGCCTGAAACGTTTTAGGGAGAAATAGGATGACGGTAGCGCGTTTGCAACAAATGTATTTGTACTATTCGTATGCAGTATTGGCGGTTTTGCTGTTTACGCTGTTGAAGCAAGATGACTTTGCTTTATATTGTTTGCTTCCTTTCCCCTTGCTTTGCAATCATGCCATTTTTGACTTGGCGGATTGTTTAAAAAATCAGAAGCCTTTTTACGACAAATTTCTACGCACTAATGTGCCTGCCACGCCATTTTATCTGTTTGCTGCAATGGACTGCCTGCTGTTTTTAGAATCCAATGATAAAGGTTTTAACTGGCTGCTGTTCACGATTGGATTGTTATCGATAACGCTGCCCAATCTTTACTTTGCGCGACAATTTAACCACTTTGTCGCACAGTTGCCCAAAGCAACAAGGCAGCCTGAAAAATGGTCAGTGGGCAGAAAATTGTTTTGGTTGATAACAGGTCTTGTGCCTTTGAGCATTTCTATCCTTTTCTTTTATGCAGCGTTTACACGAGATAACCAAATGGTACAGGGCATAAATTTTGGCTTATTGACATTATTGATAAGCATTTTGATGTACCGCCATTTGCTGCTGCATTGGGGATTAAGGCAGCCTGAAAACACCCAAACCAACTGAAATGGTTATGCCCACCCATCACAACAGCCTTTTCAGGCTGCCTTATTCGTTACACCATCCCAACCGTTTAACCCATTTTCAGGCTGCCTAATATTCAATACTCCAAAGGCAGCCTGAAAACCACACACAAAGGACACCCCATGAAAATCATCTTCGCAGGCACGCCCGATTTTGCCGCCGCCTCGCTCAACGCCATCGCCGCCGCAGGCTTTGACATCCCGCTGGTGCTCACTCAGCCCGACCGCCCCAAAGGGCGCGGGATGCAGTTGCAAGCATCGCCCGTTAAACAAGCCGCGCAGGCACTCGGCTTGCGCGTAGAGCAGCCTGAAAAACTGCGCGGCAACGCCGAAGCCCTTGCCCTGCTGCGCGAAGTGGATGCCGACATTATGGTGGTTGCCGCTTATGGCTTGATTTTGCCGCAAGACGTGCTGGATGCGCCCAAACATGGCTGCCTGAACATCCACGCTTCACTGCTGCCCCGTTGGCGCGGCGCGGCGCCGATTCAACGCGCAATTGAAGCGGGCGACGCGGAAACAGGCGTGTGCATCATGCAGATGGACGCAGGGCTGGACACAGGCGCGGTCATCAGCGAACACCGCTGCCCCATTTTGCCCAGCGACACCGCCAACGAAGTGCACGACAAACTGATGCGCCTCGGCGCAGCGGCGATTGTGGCAGATTTGCAAACCTTGCAGCGCGAAGGCAGCCTGAAAGCCACCCCGCAGCCTGAAAACGGCATCACCTACGCGCAAAAACTCAGCAAAGACGAAGCGAAAATCAACTGGCAGGAAGATGCCGCCATCGTGTCGCGCAAAATCCGCGCGTTCAACCCCGTGCCCGCCGCGTGGACAGAATGGCAAGGCAAGCCGATGAAAATTTGGGCGGCGGATGCCATTGCAGGCGACGGCGCGGCTGGCACGGTGTTGCGCGCGGATGCGGCGGGCATTGTGGTGGCGTGCGGCGCGGGCGCGTTGCGGATTACCGAATTGCAACCTGCTGGCAGCAAGCGGATGACGGCGGCGGCGTTTTTGGCGGGGCGCGAGTTGGCGGTGGGCGCGGCGTTTGCGTAGTTTAGGCAGCCTGAAAAGGAGAAATCATGGTCGCTTATGCATATAAAGACAGCAATCGCATGAATAAATTAGAGGCTAAAAATGCAAAACATTCAGATAAAGGCGCAACGTTTTATTGTCCAAATCCTGATTGCGATGCAGAACTAACTATTTGCAATTTAGGCGAACATGCTTATTTTTCTGCAAAACCCAGTAAGCCGCATATCACATATTGCGAACACGCATCTAATATCAATAATTATCATCGTTATGATGAGGCATCGTTTAATTTTGAAAAAATGTTGACTGCTTTGCTTACACCCACATCTGATAATCCTCCGCCGAAGGAAAGCCAACCCAACATAACAAGCAAATCTAATCAAACAAGCAGTTCTGGCAGCATAAAAACACTACGATTGTTATACATTTTGTGTAAAAACAAACAGATAAACGATGAATATAACGGCAACATTATTGGCAGAATGCTGTTGGATAACAGAAGCCAGCCCATATTTTTTAAAAAAGGCGTATTTGGCAATGCCGTTATTGAATGCATAAGCTGGAAATATGATGAAGCAAACCATGAAATATGGTTGAGATTGAAAAATCAGTCATATACGTTCATTCTTAAATTTGAACAGACCAACTTGTATCAAAACATCAAACAGCTTATTCAGAAACACGCACCTGCAACATATGGCTTTAAAGATGTTCAATTAGTCATAGCAGGCACTTGGTCTAAATACCAAAATAAATTCAATCATTTTGAAACAACGATTACATCTTCAAAACAGATTATTGCCATTTAGCCATTTTCAGGCAGCCTGAAAGCAAGTTTACGAGCTTCTGCGAAGCAAAAACCCAATCCCAAAGGAAAACCATGTCCCTCTCCCAAGTCCAAAGCCTTGCCGCGCACACCCTTGCCGCCGTTGCAGCGGGCAAAAATCTGTCCGACGAGCTTGCCTACATCATCGCGCAAAACCCCGAACTTTCCGCGCAAGACAAAGGCATGCTGCAAGACATCGCCTATGGCTGCCAACGCCATTTAGGCAGCCTGAAATTTATGCTGGGCAAAATGCTCAATAAGCCGATAGACATTGAAGCGTTGCAAAGCTATCTGCTGGTCGCGCTTTACCAGCTTAACCACACGCAAAACGCGCCGCACGCCGTGGTAAACGAAGCCGTGAACCACATCGCGCAGATTGGGCATGGGCAATATCGCTCGTTTGCCAACGCCATCCTGCGCCGCTTTCTGCGCGAAAAAGACGGGCTTAACAAAGCCTGCCGCTATGATGATGTTGCTAAGCACAATCTGCCGATTTGGCTGCAAAAAACCCTGCAAAATCAATACCCCAAACATTGGCACAACATCACCACTGCGTTCCAAGCCCATCCGCCGCTTACCTTGCGCGTGAACCGCCGCCATGCCAACGCCGAGCAATACCTCACCTTGCTACACGAAGCGGGGCTAAACGGCAAAATTTTGGACGACTACGCCATCCGTTTAAGCCAAGCCGTGCCCGTTGCCCAGTTGCCGCGCTTTGCCGATGGTTGGGTGTCGGTGCAAGATTGGGGCGCACAACAAGCCGCGCCGTTGCTCGCTCCGCAAAACGGCGAACGCATCCTAGACGCTTGCGCCGCGCCGGGGGGCAAAACAGGGCATATTTTGGAGCTTGCCGATTGCGATTTAACTGCGCTAGACATCGCCCCACAACGGCTGCAACGTGTGCGCGACAACCTTGCCCGCTTGCGTTTTCAGGCTGCCTTACATTGCGCCGATGCCCAAAATTTAAGCGATTGGTATAATGGCGAGCCGTTTGACGCAATCTTGGCGGACATCCCCTGCACCGCATCAGGCACGATTAAACGCAATCCCGACATCAAATGGCTGCGCCGCCCCAGCGATGCCTACAAAACCGCCCGCCAGCAAGAGCCGCTGCTGGATGCGCTGTGGACAACGCTTAAATCAGGCGGGCGTATGCTGTTGGCAACCTGCTCGCTGTTTGAAGAAGAAAACCAGCAGCAATGCCAACGCTTTCTTAATCGCCACGCTGATGCCCGTTTGCAAACCGAAAAAATCCTTATCCCAAGCGAAAAACAAGATGGCTTTTATTACGCACTTATTGAAAAACATTAACCGCGTTTTCCTTTCGTGGAAGCCTTTGCTTTTCAGGCTGCCTCATCCTGCAAACAAAGGTAGCCTGAAAGCCTTGTCCACAACAAGCCAAAGGCAGCCTGAAAACCGCAAAATCGCGTTTTCAGGCTGCCTCAGCGCGTTTATCTTAACCGCTGCCCTGCTTATCCCCGCCGCCAGCCACGCCGAAACCATCACCGCCACGCGCTACGAAGCCAAAATCCAAGCCAACGGGCAACTTGCCATCAGCACCCGCTTTCAAACCGAGCTGCCCGAGCAACTGCAAAACGCCCTGCAACAAGGCGTGCCGCTGGATTTTTCCTTGTCCTACCGCCTAGAACGCCCCACCCTCGCCTCCTACCGCTTCAAAATCAACCAGCTTATCAGCACCGCCAACAGCGTAAACTATCGCCTCAGCTTCCACCCGCTCACCAACCGCTACCGCGTTGCCGTGGGCACATTTTCCACCGAATACAACAGCCTAGCCACCGCACTCAAAGCCATCGGCGCGATTGCCAACTGGCAAGTGCTCAACGAAGGTGCGCTGTCCGACACCCCCGTTAGCGAAGTCAAAGCCCAAATCAGGCTCAACCTGACCACCACCAAGCTGCCCAAGCCGTTTCAAATCAACGCCATCAACTCGCGCGATTGGGATTTGGATTCGGGCTGGCATGATTTAACCGTGAAGCAATAGGCAGCCTGAAAACGTTATCAAACCTACAACCGATGGCGCGTTGGCGGCTCACCAACATCATGCCAACCAACAAATCCTATTGCATACCATTTGGCAACGAGCCGTCGCCGCTCCATTTTAGATTTCAGGCTGCCTCATCCTGTTCCTGAAAACCAATTCAATTCCCCGCCCCCAAAAGGCAGCCTGAAAACCATCCTCCCCCACCATGCAAAAATTCCTCATCCTCTGCGGCATTCTTTCCTTTATCGCCCTCTACGCCCTCTCCCAATCCACCGACAGCAACAGCCCCTACGCCCCCTATTTCTGGGCAATCGCCAGCTTCACAGGCGCGCTCGCCTTTGCCATGCTCATCGTAACCCTGCGCTATATCTGGCACATCGTCCGCGACAAACGCAACCACGTTTTCGGCTCGCAAATCGCCCGCCGACTCTCCACCATGTTCGCCATCGTCGCCGCCCTGCCCGCCCTATTTCTGCTCGGCGTCGCCGCCCAATTCATCGCCCACAGCATCAACTCATGGTTTGGCAACGACACCAAAGAAGCCCTAGAACGCAGCCTGAAACTCAGCCAAACCGCGCTGGATAACGCCGCCAGCAACAGCGTGCAACAAGCCCAACGCATCCGTGCCAACCTTGCCACCGCCCTTGTGCAAAGCAAAGCCCCCACCGAAGCCTTCCAAACCCAGCAAGCCCGCGCATTCAGCCACCTTGCCCTTTGGCAGCTAGACAACAACCGCCTAATCGCCGAGCGCAACCCGCAAAAACTCCCCGCCCCCGATTTTGACCCCGACACCCTCAAATCCCTGCAACAGCAACAAATCATCCGCAGCATAGAAAACGTAAATGGCACGCTATATGCTAGCGGCTGGATAATGCTGCCAAAATACGTCAGTAAACAATACATCTTCTTTTTCAGGCAGCCCATCCCCGAAAGCGTCGCCAAAGATGCCGAGCTGATAGAATCCGCCCGCGCCAAATACGCCGAACTCGTCTTCGCCCAAAAAGGGCTGCAAACCTTCTTTCTCGCCACCCTGCTCATCGCCGCCCTGCTCGCCATCCTGTTATCCCTCTCCGCCGCCCTCTATTTTGCCCGCCGCTTTGTAGAACCCATCATCGCCCTCGCCGATGGCGCGCGCTCCGTTGCCCACAACGATTTCAGCCGCCGCATCCCCGTAAACAGCCAAGACGAGCTAGGCAAACTCGCAGGCATGTTCAACTACATGACCCAACAGCTTGCCAACGCCCAATTTGCCAACGAACGCCACCACAAAGAACAAGAAGCCGCCCGCCACTATTTAGAGCGCGTGTTAAACAGCCTCAGCGCAGGCGTGATTACCCTAGACTACCTAGGCAGCCTGAAAACCTACAACGCCAGCGCGCAACAAATGTTAGACATAGACCTCGTCCCCCTTATCGGCGAGCAAACCAGCGCATGGCACGATTTAAGCCCCCAACACCACGCCGCCGCCGACCTGCTCAACGCCCTAATTGCCAGCGAACACAGCCCCGACCCCGTAGAACTCTCCTATACCGCGCAAGACAGCAGCCGCATCCTGCTGGGCAAAGCCATCCGCCTGCCCGCCGAAAACGGCAAAGGCTTGGTGCTCGTGTTTGACAACATCACTGAGCTTGTCCGCGCCCAAAAAGAAGCCGCATGGGGCGAAGTTGCCAAACGCCTCGCCC
>CAUVGV010000125.1:0-7121 GCA_963551505.1 uncultured Kingella sp. | reverse complement strand
GCGCAGATAACGAATACAGGTTCTGGCAAAAGAAAGGCGACCCCGACGTGCAGGTCTGCTGCGCAGACTTCCCAAAGGCTGCATCCTTTTTTCGGCGCGTACGAACTAGTCGCACTTCGTGCGCCGTCGGACAAGCGCACGCTTTTTCCCGAAAAAAGAATGCTGCGTTCGGCTGGACGTAGGGGGAGGGCAGCAGCATCAAACAATCGTGTTGGATTAGGCAGCCTGAAAGCCAATCTATCCAGTAAAAAACCGTTTGGCTCAATGCCAAGCGGTTTTGTTTTTTCAGGCTGCCTCAGGTGCTTTGTCCTTTGGCGGTTCGCCGCCGACGCTCCATCGGTTGTGGGTTTTACAAAGTTTTCAGGCTGCCTTGATTGCATGGTTTGAGGCAGCCTGAAACTCTATTCCACCCCCTGCCACCATTTTTCCTGTGGCAACGGTTCGTTCACATTAAACACTTGCCCAATCTTGGGCGTGGCAAACTGGATTTCAGGCTGCCCTTGCACGTCGTTGAGCAAGCGCGTGATGGGTTCTTTCCAGCCGTGGTTTGCCATATCAAACTTGCCCCAATGGATGGGCAGCACTTTTTTGCCGCCCAAATCGTGCAGGGCTTGCAGCGTTTCTTCGGGTTTTTCGTGGATAAACGCCCAGTTGTCGTCATACGCGCCGTTTTCAATCATCACCAAATCAAAGGGCGCGTGTTGCGCGGCGATGGCGGCGTAATGCTTGCCGTAGCCGCTGTCTGCGCTGTAATAATATTTTAAATCAGGCGCTTGGATAACATAGCCGCCCCAAAGCGTGATGTCGCGCTCGTTCATGGTGCGCCCGCTAAAATGGCGCGCAGGCACCAAGGTGATTTGGGTGTTGCCCGCTTGGGTGCGCTCGTCCCAATCCATCTCGGTGATTTTGTTGGCATCCACGCCCCAGCGCGTGAGATGCGCTTTCACGCCCAGCGGCACGATAAAGCGTTTGGCGATGCGGTCAATTTTGGGGATGCTGCGGTAATCCAAATGGTCGTAGTGGTCGTGTGAAATCAGCACCACATCAATCGGCGGCAATTCGCTGATGCTGTGGCGATGCGTCATTTTGAACGGGTTGATGCCCACCAGCGGCAGCGGCGAGGCGTTGTAGAACACAGGGTCGGTGAGAAAGGTTTGGTTGTCTAGGCGGAACAACACGGTGGAATGCCCAAACCACACAATATTGCCATTTTTTTGCATGGCATCGGCAGCCAGCGGCACGGTGGGCATGGGCGTGGCGGGGCTTTGCCCTTGTTGTGATTCAAACATCCGCGCCACCCAGTTCCACAGCGAGGGTTTGTAGTCAGACGTAATCAGCGGCGTGGGCTCTTGGTTTTCAAATTTGCCCAAGGCGCGGTTATACGCTTTGGAGGCTTGGATGCGTTTCAGGCTGCCTTCATCGGGCTTGCCGCCAAACACGGGGTGGAAGTTGATAAACGTCCATGCGGCAAGGGCAAGCAGCGCCACAATAATGGCAAGCCATTTGAGGATTTTGAGCAGTTTTTTCATGTGTGTGCGGGATAGCGTTACGGGGATGCGGCGCGATAAGGCAGCCTGAAAATGGATTGGGCAAAGCCAAAACGCAAAACCGTTATCTCGCGATAACGGTTGTTGTGTTTAAAACGGCTGAAACTTATTTTTTGGCAGCGGATTTCAAGATGCTGTATAGCTCGTCTTTCAACGCCAATTTTTTCTGTGTCAACACAGCCACTTCGGCATCGGCGGTTGCGCTGGTAACAGGGTCGTTTTCCAAGCCAGCGATTTTGTCGTCTAGCTCGTTGTGTTCGTCAAACAAGCGGGCAAAATGCGCGTCTTCTTGTTTCAATTTGCGGATTAGGTCGCGAAATTCTGGGAACATGGTTAAGTCCTTTAAAGGGGTGGAAAAATCTGTTTTGTTGTCAGTATTCTATAACAAAGCCCCCTGTTTTGCCATACAATAGCTGGCAATTTTTTACACAAGGAGCAGCTATGTTAGCAAAATTTATCACTTTGGACGGCATAGACGGCGCGGGCAAAACCACGCAGCTAGACGTGATACGCGATTGGTTTGCCGCGCATCGGCTGCCTGTGTTGTTTACGCGCGAACCGGGCGGCACGCCGCTGGGCGAAGCGTTGCGCGATTTGCTGCTTAACCCTGAAACCCAAGTTTCGCTGCACACGGAAACGCTGCTGATGTTTGCGGCGCGGCGGCAGCATTTGGAGGATGTGATTTTGCCTGCGCTATCGCGGGGCGTGAACGTGGTGTCCGACCGCTTCACCGATGCCACGTTTGCCTACCAAGGCGGCGGGCGCGGTTTGCCCGATGGGCAGATTGAAATATTGGAAAACTGGGTGCAGGGCAGCCTGAAACCTGATTTGACGATTTTGCTGGATGTGCCGCTGGCGGTGTCGTTGGAGCGGATTGAGCGCAGCCGCGAGAAAGACCGCTTTGAGCGCGAAGCGGCGGATTTTTTCACCCGCGTGCGCTCGGCATATTTGCGCCGCGCGGCGGCTGCGCCCGAGCGTTATGCGGTGGTGGACAGCAATCGGGATAAGGCGGTGGTGCGCGCGGAGATTGAAGGGGTGTTGGATGGCTTGTTTGGGATGAAAAACGGTTGAGGCAGCCTGAAACGGGGAAAGTTTGTAGGTCGGGCATTTATGCCCGACAAATCCTGTTCAAATTTAAAAACGTCGGGCATCAATGCCCGACCTACTTGCTATGCGCAGCGAAGGCTGGAGAGGGAGGTGTGGATGGCGATGCAGGAAAGGTTGATTTGATGTCAAGTGGGTAGGGGGTTGATGTTTAAGGGGGATTTTATTCCGGACAGTAGTACGCGCAAGCGGGAATCTTGTTTGATATTCGGAAATTGATGTAAAAAAATAATGTATGGAAGGTAAAATAATGCACATTCTAGATAGAAATATTGTATTGACTGAAGATGGAGATGAATTATTTCCTGAAGAATTTGATAATGCGCCACATTGTTTGACAGTAATAACGAAACATCCAAATTTAAATAATGGTAATAATGGCTGTTTAGCATTTTCATCTTTCTTTGCACTATATCAGTTTGGGTTATCACTAGCTCATAACGCTGTATATGATGGTTTTTGGCTACAAGAATTTCACTCTTCTCTTAATTTTGACATTATTGATGGTATTTGTTTAAGCCCACATAGTGAACGTTTGTTTATTGGTTGTAATGAGTTTGGTGAATATAATAATAACTTACCCAAACAATTCACTCTTTCTAATCATTTTCCTGATATGTTCTCTAATGACACATTGCAGGCTTTACAAAACGGAATATCAACTCTTGTGGCATCAATCGATGGTTTTCATATTGGTTTTTCATCAGAATTGATTATGTACCAATTTGGTATTTTTTTATTATGGCATGCTGCGTATGAAAAAAATTTCAAATCTGATTGGTTAGAGATATATAAGACAAGGGTTTATTTTTTTAATCCAGAACTTTCAACATAAAATAAATAGGCAGCTTGAAAACCAAAATTCCATTTTCAGGCTGCCTTATGATTTAGTAGCATATAGGACAAAAACGCTGGCGGATAACCAGCATTTTGTTGTTTATGGTGAACGCTAATCTGCGCGGCATTAGGCAGCCTGAAACGCTTGTTGGAGCGTGGCGACTACGCTGTCTTGCGCTTCTTCGCTGAGGCTGAAATACAGCGGCAGGGTGATGGCGCGGGCGTAATAGGCTTCGGCGGCGGGGAAGTCGCCTTGTTTAAAGCCGAAGCGTTGGCAGTAGTAGGGCTGGGTGTGCACGGGGATGTAGTGCACGTTGACGCCGATGCCGTGTTCGCGCAGGTAGTCAAAGATTTGGCGGCGGGTTTTGCCGCTTTCAGGCTGCATATTTTCAGGTTGTATTTGGACGGGGTAGAGATGCAGCGCGGATTGGTTGTCGGGATGGCGGTGGGGCAGGGTGAGCGGCAGGTCGGCAAGCAGGGTGTCGTAGCGGGCGGCGAGCGTGTGGCGGCGGGCGACGAATTCGTCTAGCCGCGTCATTTGGCTCACGCCGAGTGCGGCTTGCAGTTCGGTCATGCGGTAGTTGTAGCCCAAATCTATCTGTTGGTAATACCACGCACCATCGGGTTCGCCTTGCATTTCGGCGGGATTGCGCGTGATGCCGTGGCTGCGCAGGCGGACGAGGGTGTTGGCGAGTTCGGGGTTGTTGGTGAGGCAGGCACCGCCTTCGGCGGTGGTGATGATTTTGACGGGGTGGAAGCTGAATACGGTGATGTCGCTGTATTGGCAGTTGCCCACTTTGCCGCCTCGGTAGCTGGCGCCGATGGCGTGGGAGGCGTCTTCAATGATTTTGAAGCCGTATTGTTGCGCGAGCTGATGCAGCGCCGCCATGTCGCAGGGTTCGCCGCACAGGTGCACAGGGATAACGATTTTGGGCAGGCAGCCTGAAACTTGGGCTTGGCGCAGTTTGGCTTCTAGCGCGGGGATGGAAAGGTTGAGCGTTTGCGGGTCTATATCCACAAAATCTACCGTTGCGCCGCAATACAGGGCGCAGTTGGCGCTGGCGACGAAAGTGATGGGCGATGTCCACAGGATGTCGCCTTTGCCTAAGCCGAGGGCTTGGCAGGCGAGGTGTAGGGCGGCGGTGGCGTTGCAGACGGCGATGGCGTGCGCTGCGCCGCAGTAGTTTTTCAGGCTGCTTTCAAAGGCGGGCACTTGGCTGCCTTGGGTGAGGTAGTCGGAATGCAGCACACGGACAACGGCGGCGATGTCGGCTTCGGAGAGGGTTTGTTTACCGTAGGGAATCATGGGGTGTCCTTTTGGGGGCGGTTGCATTGAGGCAGCCTGAAAACGGGATTGGCTGTTTCAGGCTGCCTTAAAGTTATTTAAATTCAACAGGTTTATCTTGATAGCAAATTTCTACAACTTTCATGTTGCACTCAATCCCTGCATCGCGCAAACACTTGCATTCAATCTGCGACAAACCATCGGCTAGATTTTCGCGCACATTAAAGCGCACGGGGGTAACAAACAGCGCGCCTGTCCAACTGCTGTGTGGCTTATAGCCACCCGCCATTTTGGCGACTTGCTGCCATTCGTTCATGACTTGCGTTAAGTGGGCGTAATTCGCCACCAGCATTCGGCTGTTGCTAAATGGTTGCTTGGCGGTGAGGGTGATGCCGTTGCCGACCAATTTGTTGAAGTAGATGTCTAGGGTAATCATGTTTCAGGCTGCCTTTGGCAGTGTGCGTTATTTGCGGGAATGCAAGCCGATACGGTTGCCTTCGGTATCTTCAATAAAGGCGGTGAAGCCTTGCGACATGGGGAACTTGGCTTGCAGCAGCTTGCCGCCTGCGGACACGGCAGCTTGGGCGGTGGCTTCGCAATCGGCACATTCAAAGAATACGGTGGTGCCGCCGTACCCTGTGGCGGTGGTTTGGGTGTCGAGCCAGAGCATGCCGCCAGTGCCGTGGCTTTGCCAATCGGTGGGAAATAGGCAGAAGCGGTTGCTGCCGTCGGGAGCGCCTGCTTCATGCAGAACGTAGCCGAATACCGTTTCGTAGAAGTGTTTGGCACGGGTGAGGTCGGTGGCACGGATGCCGAACCAAGTAACGGGGTTGTGCGGAGTAGTCATGGTGCGTCCTTTCGGTTGTGGGGAAGGGGTTTTAGGCTGCCTCAATGCGTGTGCAATAGGCAGCCTGAAAGTGGGGAAACGATTTTCAGGCTGTCTAATACCCGAATAAATAACTGTGTGTCAGACAAAGCAAAACCACAAATCGTGAAAATCACGCACGTCTGTGGGACTGATTTTCACACCGTGAGGCGATAAGGATGCCAATGCTTCGGTGCTGATACGGATACCTGTTGTTTGAAAATCGTTGATTTTTATGATGACAAAATTGGGAAAGTGTTTTTCGGCGCAAGCAGTAAAAGCTATTTCGCTGCTAATGATTAACGGCGCACAAGCAAAAACCAGTCCGACCGTGTCTTGCGGTTCAGCTACTCGGTGAAACCAACCTGCGCCTTCGCCTACTTCCCATTCCCAATTATGTGCGTAGCGCCCGTTATCGGAAAGTGTCTCAAATACATCGCGGTAATCCGCAGGAGCATTGCGGTGCAGTCGGTTTCTCTGGCGGGCGGCTTGGAAGACGATTTCGTCCAGCGGAAGAATGCGGCTGTATCGGGTGGGTGCTTCTCCGTCTTCATCTTCAAATACCCAAGCCAAAAGGGGATTGTTTTGGGGCGGCGGGGTGGTCATGGTTTGTTGTCTCCCGAGTTTTCAGGTTGCCTTTGAACAATGCAAAGGCAGCCTGAAACTCAAATCTTGCCGATTTTGTGCTGGTTCTCGGCAATCCACGCCTGCAATTCTTCCTGCGACATCCATTCGCTGTTGCTGTCGCTGGCGTACACAAAGCCCTCGGGCACAGGCTGGCCGTCTTTGATGCGCTCGGGCGTTTTGTCCCAGCCGTTGATGGCGGGCAGGATTTTGAAGTGCTCGGGATATTCGTAGGTGTGCCACGAATCTTCCGCGCCGATCATTTGCTCGTGCAGCTTTTCGCCAGGGCGAATGCCGATGGTGGTTTGGCGGCATTCGGGGGCGACGGCGCGGGCAAGGTCGCAGATGTTCATCGACGGGATTTTTTTCACATAAATCTCGCCGCCGACCATGTCGTCAAAGGCGTGCCAAACCAGCTCCACGCCTTGTTCCAGCGAAATCATAAAGCGCGTCATGCGCGGGTCGGTAATCGGCAGCTCGCCCGTATGGCGCACGGATAGGAAAAACGGAATCACCGAGCCGCGCGAGCCCATCACGTTGCCGTAGCGCACCACGGCAAAGCGCGTGCCGTGTTCGCCCGAATAGGCGTTGCCCGCCACGAAGAGTTTGTCGCTGGCGAGCTTGGTGGCGCCGTAAAGGTTTACGGGGCTGCTGGCTTTGTCGGTGGAAAGGGCGACGACTTTTTTCACGCCTTTGTCGATGCAGGCGTCGATCAGGTTCATCGCGCCGTTGATGTTGGTTTTCACGCATTCAAACGGGTTGTATTCGGCGGTGGGGACGATTTTGGTGGCAGCGGCGTGAACCACGTAATCCACGCCGTCCAGCGCGCGGTACAGGCGGTCTTTGTCGCGCACGTCGC
>CAUVGV010000124.1:0-7166 GCA_963551505.1 uncultured Kingella sp. | reverse complement strand
AAAAGCGCGTGTTCCCCGCCATCAACATCAACAAATCGGGCACGCGCCGCGAAGAGCTCATCGTGCCCGCCGACCAGCTGCAACGGATGTGGATGCTGCGCCGCGTGATTCACCCGATGGACGACGTGGAAGCCGCCGAATTCTTGTTAGACAAAATCAAGCAAACCAAAAACAACGCCGATTTCTTTGACCTGATGCGCGGCAGCAATGCCAACAAAAACAATCAGGCAAACCACCAAGGCAGCCTGAAAACGAATGCAAACGAAGCCAAGCCCGGCAATCCTGCCGCCGCCCAATCAGGCGCGCAACCCGCCGCGCAAACCCAAGCCGGCGATGCCAACACCCTGCCCCGCCGCCGCGGCCGCCCGCGCAAAAACCCCATCGCATAAGGAACGACCATGGCATTGCAACTGCACATCACGCCCGTAACCGCGTTCCGCCAAAACTGCTCGCTGCTGTGGGACGACGAAACGCGCGATGCCGTGTTGATAGACGTGGGCGGCGATGCCGAACACCTGCTCGCCGAAGTGAACAAACGCAGCCTGAAACTGAACGCCATCTGGCTCACGCACGGGCATCTTGACCACGCAGGCGGCGTGCCGATGCTGCTGGAACGGCAAAGCGTTCCCGTTATCGGGCCGCATGCCGATGACCAATTCTTGCTGGATGCCCTGCCCGAAACCACCGCATCCTACGGCTTCCCCATCTGCCCCGCGTTCACGCCCACGCGCTGGCTACACGAAGGCGACACGCTGAACGTGGGCAACTTCACGTTTGACGTGCTGCACATCCCGGGGCACACGCCAGGGCACGTTGTGTTCTACTGCGCCGCCGCCAACCTGCTGATTGCGGGCGACGTATTGTTCTATGAAAGTATCGGGCGCACCGATTTCCCGCGCGGCAACCACCAAGATTTGCTGGACAACATCCGCCACAAACTTTTCAGGCTGCCTGATAACACGCTGGTTATCCCCGGCCACGCCCGCACCACCACGATTGGGCATGAAAAGCAGTTTAATCCGTATGTGGGCGAGGCAGCCTGAAATGGGCGAAGCGTGTTTTAAGCCTTGCAAAATAATGGACAACCCCGCCCGCGCACTATAAGGCAGCCTGAAAATAGAATTTTGCGTTTTCAGGCTGCCTTATCCATTATCCGCGTGTAAAAAAGCAGCCTGAAAACCAGTTCCCCAGTTTTCAGGCTGCCTTTGCTGCAATCATCAAACAGAACGTTTGAACATATTGCCGTATTTTTGATTGAATTTGTCCACGCGACCTGCGGTGTCCACAATTTTTTGTTTGCCGGTGTAGAAAGGATGGCAGTTTGAGCAAACCTCAATGTTTAAGTTTTCTTTTGCCATGGTGGATTTGGTTACAAATTTGTTGCCGCAAGAGCAAGTAACATTCACTTCATGGTATTCGGGATGAATTTCAGGTTTCATGTTTTTTCCTTAAAAAAGCGAGCGTAGGGGTTTTGCCTGCGCCTCATTGAACGAAGCCGCGCATTATCCTGATTTTTCATTTGTTTGGCAAGAAGCCGGTGCTTTTGTGCATTTAAGGCAGCCTGAAAATCCAGTACAATCCCCCGCTTTATTTTCCCAAGCACAAACCGATGAAATACCTTCCCTATTGGCTGGTTGCCCTCGCCGCCATCATTCTTGACCAAATCAGCAAGTCCGCCATTCTCGCCCGTTTTGAATACCAAGAGCGGCTCAACATCATCCCCCATTTTTTTGACCTCACCCTCGTGTACAACCCTGGCGCGGCGTTCAGCTTTCTTGCCAACATGGGCGGGGCGCAGAAATATTTGTTTATCGTGCTGGCATTTGTGATCAGCGGCTATCTGGCGCGCGGCATCGCCAAAAACGAATTTGGCAAGCTGGGCAACTGGGCGGCGGCGATGATTATCGGCGGCGCGTTAGGCAACGTGATTGACCGCTTTGTGCACGAGAAAGTGGTGGATTTTTTGCTGTTTTACTGGGGCGACCATTATTATCCCGCGTTCAACGTTGCCGACAGTTTTATCTGCGTGGGCGCGGTGTTGCTGGCGATTGACAGCATTCGGCATAAAAAGGCAGCCTGAAAACTGAATAATTAAGGAGGTTTATGATGTTCAACCGTTTGTTGTGGTTATTGTTCGCAGGTGTATCCTGCACTGCTTTCGCCACACCCAAATATGCATTTTCTCGTTATCCCAGCGGCAAGATTTATCAAGGCAAACGCGCACCAGTAAAAATTCCAAAACGATGGCTAAACCTCGTGGATGATGAAATCAAAGCCATTTACAACAATCCAAAATACAACAAAATTGGATTTGCCAGCTATTATGTTGTTACTTCATGGGGATGCGGCACACAATGCGAATGGGGCGGATTAGTGGATGTGCGCGACGGCAAAATGTATGAATTAACCCCATTTGCTACCGATTATCCATTGAGCAGCTGCTATATCAACAAAAAAGAAGATTCCAAAATCTTCCACTATCGCGCCAACAGCCGCCTATTTGTTACTGAAAACTGTCATTTCAGCGACATCGACGGGCGCGAAAATGTGATTACCCAGCACAGAACCACTTATGTTTATGAATGGCTGGAAAAACAGAAGAAATTTGTGCTGCGCAAACGTCGTGAACGCAAAAGTGTTGTGCCTAGACCTTAAAACCACAGGCTTCAATGAAGTTAAAGCCAAGTTTACAAATTCCTGCAAAGCAAAAAATTCAACACCATCAAGAGAACAAAAACATGACCCAAAAAACCATTATGCTCGCCAACCCACGCGGTTTCTGCGCAGGCGTGGACCGAGCCATTTCCATAGTAGAACGCGCGTTAGAGCTGTTTGGCGCGCCGATTTATGTGCGCCACGAAGTCGTGCACAACAAATTTGTGGTGGACGGCTTGCGCGATAAAGGCGCGATTTTTATTGACGATTTGGCGGATGTGCCGCAGGGCGCAACGCTGATTTACTCGGCGCACGGCGTATCCAAAGTGGTGCAAGCCGAAGCCGCCGAGCGCGGTTTTCGCGTGTTTGATGCCACTTGCCCGCTGGTTACCAAAGTGCACAAGCAAGTGGCGCGGCTGGATGCGCAGGGCTACCAAATCATTATGATTGGGCACGCGGGGCACGTGGAAGTGGAAGGCACGATGGGGCAGCTGCCCAGCGGCAAAATGCTGTTGGTGCAAACGGTGGAGGATGTGGCGGATTTGGTGGTAGCCAACCCCGACAAGCTGGCGTATGTGAGCCAAACCACGCTGTCAGTGGACGAAACCGCCGACATTATCGCCGCTCTTAACGCGCGTTTTCCGCTGATTAAAAACCCGCACAAGGAAGACATTTGTTATGCCACCACCAATCGCCAAGCGGCGGTGAAAGAGTTGGCAGCGGATTGCGATATTGTGATTGTGGTTGGCTCGCCCAATTCGTCTAATAGCAACCGTTTGCGCGAAGTGGCAACGCAGCGCGGCGTGGCGGCGTATATGGTGGACAACGCTTCGTTGCTGCAACGCGAATGGTTTAACGGCAAGAACAAGGTGGGCGTAACGGCGGGAGCGAGCGCGCCCGAGGTGCTGGTGCAGCAAGTGATTCAGCAAATTAAAGATTGGGGCGTGGATAAGGTGGAACAGGGCGATGCGGTGGATGAGAATATGGTGTTTGCGTTGCCCAAGGAGTTGCGCGAATAGTAGAGGTAGCCTGAAAATTGGATTTCAGGCTGCCTTAAACCTTGCGTGGTAAGCTACGCCGATACCTATCAAAAAATACATCATCATGCAAACCGCCAAAATCTTTATTACAGGGTGTTCCCAAGCCGTTCGCTTACCCCAAGCCTTTCAGTTTGATACATCAGAAGTCATCATCCAGCATTTTGGCAACGGTGTTTTGCTGATGCCCAAAAACAATAATTGGCAAAGCCTGTGCGAAGCCGTTGCCGAGTTTGAACCCGATTTTGTGCTGGAACGCGGCGAGCAAGCCTAAAAACGAGTTGCGAGGCATATCTGTTTATACTGGATAACTGGATTACCCCCCCCAAAGGCAGCCTGAAAATGAATCCCCCATTTTCAGGCTGCCTTTTACCCACGCCCTTAACCGCTTTAAGCTATAATCGCGCCCATTTTTCAAGCAACCAATTCAGGGAATAAAAACCAATGGATAAGCTCAAAATCATCGCCAATGGCAAACTCAACGGCGAAATCATCGTATCAGGCGCAAAAAATGCCGCGCTGCCGCTGATGTGCGCAGGCTTGCTGACAGCAGGCACGCTGCGGCTCAAAAACGTGCCGATGTTGGCGGATGTGAAAACCACGCAAAAGCTGCTGCAAGGCATGGGCGCGCGCGTGATGACCGACAACATCAGCGAATTTGAAATCAACGGCGGCACAGTCAACAACACCCACGCGCCGTATGATTTGGTGCGGACGATGCGCGCGTCCATTTTGGTGTTAGGACCGACTTTGGCGCGTTTTGGTAAAGCCGAAGTGAGCCTACCGGGCGGCTGCGCGATTGGCGCACGCCCAGTTGACCAGCATTTAAAAGGCTTGGAAGCAATGGGCGCGCAAATCACCATTGAACACGGCTATGTGAAAGCCGTTGCGCCGCAAGGCAAGCTGCAAGGCGCGCGCGTGGTGATGGACGTGGTAACCGTGGGCGGCACGGAAAACTTGCTGATGGCGGCAACGTTGGCAGAGGGCGTTACCACGCTGGAAAACTGCGCGGTTGAGCCAGAAGTGGTGGACTTGGCGGAATGCTTGGTGAAAATGGGCGCGAAAATCAGCGGCATCGGCACGGCCACCATGACGGTGGAAGGCGTGAACGAATTGCACGGCTGCGAACACAGCGTTGTGCCCGACCGCATTGAAGCGGGCACGTTCCTGTGCGCGGTGGCGATGACGGGCGGCAAAGTAACCCTGCGCCACGCTGCGCCCAAAACCATGGAAGCGGTGCTGGACAAGCTCGCCGAAGCGGGCGCAAAAATCACCACGGGCGAGGATTGGATTACGATAGAAATGCAGCAACGTCCCAAAGCCGTGAACATCCGCACCGCCGTGCACCCCGCCTTCCCCACCGATATGCAGGCGCAATTTATGGCGATGAACGTGGTGGCAGACGGCGTGAGCAAAGTAACCGAAACCATTTTTGAAAACCGCTTTATGCACGTGCCCGAGCTGAACCGCATGGGTGCGAATATTTCGGTGGACGGGCATACCGCGCTGCTGTCGGGCGTGGCATCGCTATCGGGCGCAACGGTGATGGCAACCGATTTGCGTGCCTCCGCCAGCTTGGTGTTGGCGGGCTTGGTCGCCAGCGGCGAAACGATTGTGGACAGGATTTATCACCTAGACCGCGGCTACGAATACATTGAGAAAAAACTCGGCGGCGTGGGCGCGAAGATTGAGCGGATTCGCGGGTAAGCCGTAAACATAAGGCAGCCTGAAACGTTTTCCCGTGCTGGTTTGGATTTCAGGCTGCCTTTAACATTTGCATAAAATACCCCAAGCCAATCCCCGTTTTCAGGCTGCCTCAACTCGCCCCAATAGGCAGCCTGAAACCGCTAATCCACTCATCTTTTTCACGAATTTTCGTTTACACTCTTTTCTAAACCCGCAAAATCGCCTACTCTTACGCCTTTGCGTTTTCAGGCAGCCTGAAAACAATACGACAACAAAAGGAAAGACACACAACTATGTTTCAAACTTGGAAAAAAATCGCCCTCTACACCTGCGGTGCAATCAGCGGAATAGCGTTGAGCATCGGCGCACAAAGTTTTGCCGCCGACAAAAAAACCGACGAAAACCTGCCCATCCAATCGCTCAAAACCATGGCGGAAGTGTATGGGCAAATTAAAGCCAATTATGTGAACAAATCCGATGACGACAAACTGCTAGAAGAAGCCATCAAAGGCATGGTGGCAGGGCTGGACCCGCATTCGGAATACATGAACAAAAAAGGCTACGCTGAAATGAAAGAGTCCACCACGGGCGAATTTGGCGGCTTGGGCATGGAAATTGGCTCGGAAGACGGCTTTGTGAAAGTGATTGCGCCGATTGAAGACACCCCCGCCGAGCGCGCGGGCGTAAAAAGCGGCGATTTTATTGTCAAAATTGACAACGAATCCACACGCGGCATGACGGTGAACGACGCGGTAAAAAAAATGCGCGGCAAACCGGGTACCAAAATCACGCTCACGCTGTCGCGCAAAGATGCGGATAAACCGATTGTGGTGAACCTTACCCGCGCTATTATTAAAGTGCAAAGCGTGCGCTCAAATCTGCTGGAAAACGGCTATGGCTACATCCGCGTAACCCAGTTCCAAGAACGCACGGTGGCTTCGGTTGCCGAGGCGGTAAACAAATTAACCAAAGAAAACAAAGCCCCGCTCAAAGGCTTGGTGCTGGATTTGCGCGACGACCCCGGCGGCTTGCTCAACGGCGCGGTGGGCGTGTCCGCCGTGTTCTTGCCCAAAGATTCGGTGGTCGTTAGCACCAAAGGGCGCGACAACAAACAAGGTATGCTGCTCAAAGCGCGCCCCGAGGATTATATTTTATCGGTGGGCACCGACCCATTGGCGCAACTGCCTGCGGAAATCAAAAACATCCCCATCACCGTGTTGATTAACTCGGGCTCGGCTTCGGCTTCGGAGATTGTGTCAGGCGCGTTGCAAGACCACAAACGCGCAGTCATCGTGGGCACGCGCAGCTTTGGCAAAGGCTCGGTGCAATCGGTGATTCCGATGTCTGGCGGCGGCGCGTTGAAAATCACCACCGCGCTGTATTACACGCCCAACGACCGCTCCATCCAAGCCACAGGCATCGTGCCCGACGTGGAAGTGAAAGACAAAACGCGCACCTTTGAAAGCCACGAGGCGGATTTATCGGGACACATTGATAACCCGCTGGGCGAAAATGGCGTGAAAACCAATGTTTCGGCTTCCGAACCCGACAGCAAGGAAGAAACCCAGCCCGCCGCCAGCGAGCCAAAACCCAAATTGGAAGATTTGGCAGCACGGCGTAAACCCGACCCCAGCAAAGACGACCAACTGCGCAAAGCGTTGGATTTGCTGAAAAACCCAAGCGAATGGCAGCAATCTTTGGGGCTGGGCGTGAAAAAACTGGCGGAAGAGAAAAAGAAAGCCGATGAAGCCAAAGCGGCGGAAGAGAAGAAAAAATAAATGGTAATGA
>CAUVGV010000123.1:0-7375 GCA_963551505.1 uncultured Kingella sp. | reverse complement strand
TCTCACCGATGCCGAAATGCAGCCCTTTTGGGACTACAAAGCCAAAATCGACCCCAAAGGGCATTTCAATCGCCACAAATTGATGCGCGGCGCAGATTTACGCAACGCCTACACGCCATCGTTTGAGCTGCTGGGCTTTGAAAGCCTGATTATGGAGCAATCGCATCTGGGCAAAATCACCGATGCCATTAAAGACTGCCTGCGCTGCGGCAAATGCAAACCCGTGTGCAGCACCCATGTGCCCCGCGCCAACCTGCTATACAGCCCGCGCAACAAAATCCTCGGCGTGGGGCTGCTTGCCGAAGCGTTTTTATACGAAGAGCAAACGCGGCGCGGCGTGTCGCTGAAACATTTTGACGAGCTGGGCAACATCGGCGACCACTGCACCGTGTGCCATCGCTGCGTGAAGCCTTGCCCTGTGAACATTGATTTTGGCGATGTAACCGTGGACATCCGCAACTTTTTGCACCAAACAGGGCACACGCATTTCAACCCCGCTGTGGCTGCGGGCATGGCATTTTTGAACGCGAAAAACCCGACCGTTATCAAAATATTGCGCGCGGGCGTGGTAACCGCGGGCTTTAAAGCGCAAAACATCGGCTACGATTTGGGGCAGCAGTTTCACATCGGCGCAAACAAGCAAAAGCAAGCCCCCAAAGCCACCACTCAAAAAGCAGCCTTAAAAGAACAAGTTATCCACTTTATCAACCGCCCCTTGCCGCGCAACGTGCCGCTGAAAACCGCGCGTTCGCTGCTGGGGCTGGATGGCGATGGCAGCACCGTGCCGATTATCCGCAACCCCAGCCTGCCCGAAGATGCCGAAGCCGTGTTCTATTTCCCAGGCTGCGGCTCGGAGCGATTGTTCTCGCAAGTGGGGCTGGCAACCCAAGCCATGCTGTACCACGCGGGCGTGCAAACCGTGTTGCCACCAGGCTATTTGTGCTGCGGCTATCCGCAAGCTGCGCACGGCGATGCCAGCAAAGCCAACGATATGGTTACCGAAAACCGCGTGCTGTTTCACCGCATGGCGAACACATTGAATTATTTGGATATTAAAACCGTGGTCGTATCCTGCGGCACTTGCTACGACGCGCTTGCCGAATACCGCTTTGAAGACATTTTTTCAGGCTGCCGCATTGTGGACATCCACGAATTTTTGCTGGAAAAAAACATCAAGCTAGACGGCGTGGCAGGGCAGCAATATCTGTATCACAACCCATGCCACACACCCATCAAAAGCATGGATGGCGCGAAACTCGCCAGCGAGCTAATTGGGCAAAACGTGCCACTGAGCGACCGCTGCTGCGGCGAAAGCGGAATGTTTGCGGTAAAACGCCCTGACATCGCCACCCAAGTGAAATTTCGCAAACAAGAAGAAATTGAAAAAAACCTCGCCGCCCTGCCACAAGGCGAACCCGTAAAAATGCTCACCTCCTGCCCCGCCTGCCTGCAAGGATTAAGCCGCTATGCCGAAGACAACAACCTGCCTGCGGATTACATTGTGATAGAAATGGCAAAACGGATTTTGGGCGAGAATTGGCTGAACGAATTTGTGGAAATCGCGAAGAATGGCGGAGTGGAGAAGGTGTTGTTGTAGGCGCGGCGTAAAGAGGCAGCCTGAAAACCGCTGCGAAGCTGTGGAGGTAGCCTGAAAATTAACATGGCGCATTGACGGCTCGCCGACATGGGCTGTGGTTTGTTTGACCGCATGATTGATGATAACAGCCGTAGTGTGTGCAGCTTTGCTGTGCACGCTGTTTGCACGCTTTGTTACACGCCCAAAGGCAGCCTGAACAAACAAAACCGTTTAGCATTTCGCCAAACGGTTTTTCTACTGGCTAGATTGAATTTCAGGCTGCCTACCGCAATCGCCTATTCTCCGCCCAATCCACAATCTCACTCGGCTGCTTACGCTTGCCCACGCGCCCGCCCACAATCCAAACCTTGCGCCCAAACAGACGCCGCACTTCGCGCTCGCTCTTGCACACGCGCTTGCCCGATTGGTTGCACGATGTGGACACCAGCGCCGTGCCCGCGATACGACACAATTCCCGCGCCACAGCATGGTTGGGCACGCGCACGGCAAGGCGGTTGCGCTGGTTGCCACGCAGCAGCGGCAACACGCGCGGATGGGCAGGCAGCACAAAGCTAATCGGCGCGGGCCATGTGGCGCGCAGATGTTGGCGCACGTTTTCAGGCTGCCTTTGCAGCAGCGGTTCAAGCTGGGCAAGCGTGTTGCCGATGGTGATAAAGCCTTTGTGCTGCGGGCGTTTTTTCAGGCGCAAAATGGCGCGCAGGGCGTGCGCGTGGCGTGGGTTTGCGCCGATGCCGTAGCAGGATTCGGTGGGGTAGGCGATTAAGCCGCCGCGTTGGATGTGGCGGCGGAGGGCGGATGGGGCGTGGTGGGTGAGTAGGCGGGGCATGGTGATTGGGGGAACTGAGGGAACTGCTTTCAGGCTGCCTTTGTGTGATGAGGCAGCCTGAAATATATGGATAACTGGGGCAGCCTGAAACTTTTGCAAAATCTACAACCAATGGCGCGGCGGTAGCTCGCCGACACCTTGGTAAACCAATCATGCGCTATTTCATTAAGCAATTTGGCGGCGATCCGCCGCTGTTCCATTTTGGATTTCAGGCTGCTGCTGGGTTTGGCAAAGGTTTCAGTCTGCCATTTGTGTATGCCAGCCAATAGGCAGCCTGAAACGCCATTCGGCATCGCTAAAAATAACGCACCGCAAAACGCGGGCGCACACGTTAGGCAGCTTGAAATGCTTTCCCGCGTTCCTACGGCTTGCTGGCAAGCCGTGCGCCGGCAAAAGATGATGGGCTGGGCTGGATTGTGCGGCAAATCCATCGCTGTTCTGATTTGCTTTTCGCTTTGTTCAACACGGTTTTGCGTAACGCTGTTTCGCGTAACGTGGTTTCAGGCTGCTGTTTGCGCGCTTGTAATCAATTTAATTGAGCTTTCAAATTAGGCAGCCTGAAACCCAAATATCGTTTTCAGGCTGCCTTAAATATCAAACCGGTCAAGCTGTTAAACCAGCACAATATCATACTGCTCTTGCGTATAAGCCGTTTCCACCGACAGCGAAATCGGCTTGCCGATAAAATCAATCAGCATCGCCAGCGATTGCGATTCTTCGTCCAAAAACATATCAATCACTTTGGGCGAGGCGATGATGCGGAACTCGCGCGCGTCAAAACGGCGGCTTTCGCGCACAATTTCGCGCTGGATTTCGTAGCACAGGCTTTGCGCGGTTTTCAGGCTGCCTTTGCCTTGGCAGGTGGGGCAGGGCCCGCACAAAATGTGTTTCAGGCTTTCGCGGCTGCGCTTGCGCGTAAGCTCCACCAAGCCCAGTTGCGTAAAGCCGTTGAGCGTAACGCGCGTGCGGTCAAAGCTCAATGCTTTGGCGAGCTCCTGCAATACGGCTTCGCGGTGTTCTTCCAGCATCATGTCAATAAAATCCACGATGATGATGCCGCCCAAATTGCGCAGCCGTAGCTCGCGGGCGATGGCGTGGCAGGCTTCCAAATTGGTTTTGAAGATGGTTTCGTCAAAATTGCGCGCGCCCACAAAGCCGCCTGTGTTCACGTCGATTGTGGTCATGGCTTCGGTGGTTTCAATAATCAAATAGCTGCCAAAGTTTAGGTTGACGCGCGGTTGCAAGGCGCGGTTAATCTCTGCTTCCACGCCAAACGTTTCAAACAGCGGGCGTTCGCCCTGAAAACGCTGCAATTTTTCCACCGCGCCTTGCACATATTGCTCGGCAAAATGCTTCATGCGCGCAAAGTTTTGCCGCGAATCCACCAAAATCTCATGTGTGTTGTCGTTAAACATATCGCGCAGCACCCGTTGCGCCAGCGGCAAATCTTCATACAACAGCGATTCGGGCGGCAACACCTTTGCCTGATGCTGAATATTGCCCCACACCTTAGTCAAATAATCAATATCCGCTTGCAATTCGGCATCGCTGGCGTTTTCCGCGCTGGTGCGGATGATGTAGCCGTGGCAGGCGGTTTCAGGCAGCAGCGCATTGAGCCGCTCGCGCAAGGTGTGGCGGTCAAATTCGTTGTCGATGCGCTGCGAAATGCCGATGTGGTCATCCTGCGGCAAATGCACCAAAAAGCGCCCTGCCAACGAAATTTGCGTGGAAAGCCGCGCCCCTTTGCTGTTAATCGGGTCTTTAATCACCTGCACCAGCAAGGTCTGCCCCTCAAACAAAACGTGTTCAATGCGTTGATTGGATTCGGGATTTTGCCGCTGCTCCACAATATCCATAATGTGCAAAAACGCCGCACGCTCCAAGCCCACGTCCACAAACGCGCTTTGCATTCCGGGCAACACGCGGCGCACAATGCCCAAATAAATATTGCCCACAAGGCTGTGCTCGCTGTTGCGCTCAATGTGCAACTCGCAAATATTGTTCTCTTCCAAAATCGCCACGCGCGTTTCCTGCGGCGTGATGTTCACCAACACCGTTTCGGGCGGGCGCGGCAAGTCTTTGGGCAAAGGATAGGTTTCAAAAGCCATGATAGCCATCCAATAATCTATTGAGCATCGCCAACGCACGCGAGCAAAACCGCGCAGCCAGCGATGCTTTCAGTTAATCAAAAATAGAAAAATGTTTTGCAATGGCAACCAACGCGCCACCATTGCAAAACAGTTTTCAGGCTGCCTTTGGCACAACACAAAACAGCCATTTCCCACACCGCAAATAACCGCACAAATTATACGACAAAACGCCGCGCAATTTTGGGGGATTACATTTGCCTATCCCCCATTTTGCCTTGCTGCAAACGCCGTATGTTCATTTTGCATGAATATTTCCTTTGGAGTAGAATTCGCCCACATCTTGAATATCGCGCGACGCATCCCAATATCGCGCCCACAACACACTAAGGAGACAGTCATGTCAGAAGAATTTGAATCCCCCATTAACTTCACCGATTCTTGCTGCACCAAAGTAGCCGAATTGATTGCCGAAGAAGACAACCCTGAATTGATGCTGCGCGTTTTTGTGAACGGCGGCGGATGTTCAGGTTTTCAATACGGTTTCACATTCGACGAAATCAAAAACGATGACGACTTTGAAATTGAAAAAAACGGCCTGAAATTTCTGGTTGACCCCATGAGCTATCAATATCTTTTGGGCGCAGAAATTGACTACACCGACGGCTTGCAAGGCTCGCAATTTGTGATTCGCAGCAACCCCAACGCCGTAACTACTTGCGGTTGCGGTTCGTCGTTCTCGGTTTAACCGTTTCGCCGTTTTCAGGCTGCCTAATCGCATTGCAGGGTTAGGCAGCCTGAAAACGCGTTTTGTGTTAAAATTCCGCTCGTTTTTCAACCCGCTCGCCGCCTGAAATACTACCCATGTTTATTGCTGCACGCGCCCAGTAAACATCGCTAGTGTTTTAGCGCGGGCAAATTTTTGTAAAGGTCTATTATGTTTAACAAACACATTAAATCATTCCAATACGGTAATCACACCGTAACCCTAGAAACGGGCGAAATCGCACGCCAAGCCGCAGGCGCGGTGAAAGTATCCATGGGCGACACCGTGGTGCTGGTTGCCGTTACCACCAATAAAGACGTAAAAGAAGGGCAAGATTTTTTCCCGCTCACCGTTGATTATTTTGAGCGTACCTACGCCGCAGGCAAAATCCCAGGGGGCTTTTTCAAACGCGAGGGCAAACAAAGCGAAAAAGAAATCCTCACCAGCCGCCTGATTGACCGCCCGATTCGCCCGCTGTTCCCCGAAGGCTTTTATCACGACATCCAAATCGTAGCGATGGTGATTTCTTGCGACCCCGAAATTGACAGCGACATTCCCGCCATGATTGGCGCATCGGCTGCGCTGGTGTTAAGCGGCGTGCCGTTTGCAGGGCCAATTGGCGCGGCGCGCGTGGGCTATGCCAATGGTCAATATTTGCTCAACCCCAGCAAGACCGAATTGGAAACTTCGCAATTGGATTTGGTGGTGGCAGGCACCCAACAAGCCGTGTTGATGGTGGAATCTGAAGCCGACATCTTGCCCGAAGATGTGATGCTGGGCGCGGTGGTGTTTGGGCACGAGCAAATGCAAGCCGTGATTACCGCCATCAACGAATTGGCAGACGAAGTGAACCCCGAAGTGTGGGATTGGCAAGCACCTGAAACCAATGCCGAATTGGTTGCCAAAGTGCGCGAGATTGCGGGCGCAACCATCGCCGAAGCGTTCAAAATCCGCCAAAAACAAGCCCGCAGCGCGAAATTGGACGAAGCATGGGCTGCCGTTGAAGCCGCGCTGATTACCGAAGAAACCGACACGCTGGCGAAAAATGAAATCAAAGGCATCTTTAAACAATTGGAAGCCGACGTGGTACGCGGGCAAATTTTGGCAGGGCAGCCGCGCATTGATGGGCGCGACACCCGCACCGTGCGCCCCATCAACATCCAAACCAACGTATTGCCGCGCACACACGGCTCGGCATTGTTTACCCGCGGCGAAACGCAAGCCCTTGCCGTTGCCACGCTGGGCACTTCGCGCGATGAGCAAATTATTGACGCATTGAGCGGCGAATACACCGACCGCTTTATGCTGCACTACAACTTCCCGCCTTATTCCACAGGCGAAGTGGGTCGCGTGGGTGCGCCCAAACGCCGCGAAATCGGGCATGGCCGCTTGGCAAAACGCGCTTTGGTGGCGGTGTTGCCCGATGCGGAAGATTTTAACTACACCATGCGCGTGGTTTCCGAAATCACCGAGTCCAACGGCTCGTCTTCTATGGCGAGCGTATGCGGCGGCTGTTTGAGCTTGCTGTCAGCGGGTGTACCTTTGAAAGCGCACGTTGCGGGCATTGCGATGGGCTTGATTTTGGAAGACAACAAATTCGCCGTGCTCACCGATATTTTGGGCGACGAAGACCATTTGGGCGACATGGATTTCAAAGTGGCGGGCACAACCGAAGGCGTTACCGCACTGCAAATGGATATTAAAATTCAAGGCATTACCAAAGAAATCATGCAAATTGCCTTGGCGCAAGCCAAAGAAGCGCGTTTGCACATTTTGGCGCAAATGCAGGCGGCGGTGGCAGGCCCGCAAGAGCTATCGCAACACGCGCCACGCTTGTACACCATGCGCATCAACCCCGATAAAATCCGCGAAGTGATTGGCAAGGGCGGCGAAACCATCCGCAGTATCACCGCCGAAACCCACACCGAAATCAACATCAGCGATGATGGCGTGGTAACCATTGCCGCCACCACCGCCGAAGCGGGCGAAGCCGCCAAAGCGCGCATTGAAATGATTACCGCCGAAGTGGAAGTGGGCAAGGTGTATGAAGGCACGGTAGTGAAAATTTTGGATAACAACGTGGGCGCGATTGTGTCGGT
>CAUVGV010000122.1:0-7395 GCA_963551505.1 uncultured Kingella sp. | reverse complement strand
CAGATAGCGAATGCAGGTTCTCATTCTTTGGCGAAGCAAAGAAAAGTAAGTGCCCCGTCGGCACGAGACGCATGGTTAAAGCTACACGCAAAGCCAACCATAAAGCAGCAAAACCCTTTCAGGCTGCTTTCCCTCCCTCACAAAAAACATTTCAGGCTGCCCATCTCCAAAAGGCAAGGCAGCCTGAAAATCATCCATCCCAATAATTACGCTTCAACCGTTTTCAACAATTCCTGCAATTCCCCCGCCTCAAACATCTCCGCCAAAATATCCGCCCCGCCGATAAATTCGCCTTTCACATAAAGCTGCGGAATCGTAGGCCAGTTGCTAAATTCCTTAATGCCTTGGCGCACTTCATCGTTTTCCAACACGTTCACCGTGGCAAAGCTCTCGCAGCCTGCCGCTTTCAAAATTTGCACCGCGCGTGATGAAAAACCACATTGCGGAAACTGCTTAGTACCTTTCATAAATAAAACAATCGGATGCGTGGTAACCACTTCTTTGATTTGCTCTTGAATGCTCATTGGTGTGTCCTTTGATAGGGTGTGAAAAAACCGCGATTATAGCGATTTTTCAGGCTGCCTGTGTTAAGATTTGCCCTTGTCTTTTTAACAAACGAGCCAGCCATGACCCACCGCATTCTCACAGGCGTAACCACCACAGGCATCCCCCATTTGGGCAACTATGTGGGCGCCATCCGTCCCGCCATCCGCGCCGCCGCGCAAGACAACGCCCAATCCTATCTGTTCCTAGCCAACTACCACGGCATCATCAAATGCCACGACCCCGCGATGATAGCCGAATCCACCCGCGCCGTTGCCGCCACATGGCTCGCCTGCGGCTTGGACACCGAACGCACCACCTTCTACCGCCAATCCGACATCCCCGAAATCCTAGAACTGAACTGGATTTTAACCTGCATCACCGCCAAAGGCTTGATGAACCGCGCCCATGCCTACAAAGCTGCCGTGGACAAAAATATCGCCGAAAATCAAGACCCTGATTACGAAATTGAAATGGGGCTATACAGCTACCCCATCCTGATGACTGCCGATATTCTCATGTTCAAAGCCAACAGCGTGCCCGTGGGGCGTGACCAAATCCAACACGTTGAAATGGCGCGCGACATCGCCCAACGCTTTAACCATCGCTTTGGTAAAGAAATTTTTGTGTTGCCCGAAGCGGCGATTGACGAAAACGTGCAATTATTGGTGGGGCTAGATGGGCGCAAAATGTCCAAATCCTACGGCAACACCATCCCGCTGTTCCAAACGCCGAAACAGCGGCAAAAATCGGTGAACAAAATCGTAACCAACCTCAAGGAACCGGGCGAACCCAAAGAAAAAGACGAAAGCCCATTGTTTGAAATTTATCAAGCGTTTAGCACGCCCGAAGAAACGCGCGAATTTGAAAAAATGCTTAACGAAGGCTTGGCTTGGGGCGAAGCGAAAAAACTGCTCGCCGCCAAAATCGGCGCGGAGTTGGACGACAAAACCGATGTGTACAACGACTTGATTGCCCATCCATCGCGCATTGAAGATATTTTGCAAGCGGGCGCAGCCAAAGCGCGAACCGAAGCGCGGGAATTGTTGGCAGAAGCCAAAGAAGCGGTGGGCATTCGCACGCTAAAATAGGTTTCAGGCTGCCTTTTATATTGTTGCTTAACCCATTTTCAGGCTGCCTTTGCACACACCATCAAGGCAGCCTGAAAACCGAAAATCATTTAAACCCAATCGTTTACAAGGAAACCCCAAATGACCCAACACCACAAACTCATCATTCTCGGCTCGGGCCCTGCTGGCTACACCGCCGCTATTTACGCCGCGCGCGCCAACTTGCAGCCCGTGATTATCACAGGCATGGCGCAAGGCGGGCAGCTGATGACCACCACCGAAGTGGACAACTACCCACCGTTTCCCGATGGCGTGCAAGGGCCTGAATTGATGGAGCAATTTTTGAAACACGCTGAACGCTTTGGCACGCAAATTGTGTTTGACCAAATCAACAGCGTAAACTTGCAACACCGCCCGTTCACGCTCAAAGGCGACATGGGCGAATACACTTGCGATGCGCTCATCGTGGCAACAGGTGCATCCGCCAAATATTTGGGCTTGCCCAGCGAAGAAGCGTTTGCGGGGCGCGGCGTATCCGCTTGCGCCACTTGCGACGGATTTTTCTATAAAGGTCAAGACGTTGCCGTGGTGGGCGGTGGCAACACGGCGGTGGAAGAAGCCTTGTATCTTGCCAACATCGCCCGCACCGTTACCCTCATCCACCGCCGCGACACGTTCCGCGCAGAAAAAATCATGGTGGACAAGCTGATGAAGCGCGTGGACGAAGGCAAAATCATCCTGAAAACCAATGCCCAGCTTGCCGAAATTTTGGGCGACGACGCGGGCGTAAACGGTGCGCGTTTGCAAAACAACGACGGCAGCAGCGAAGACATCGCGGTAAAAGGCGTGTTCATCGCCATCGGGCACCAGCCCAACACCGAAATCTTCAAAGGGCAGCTAGACATGGATGCCACGGGCTATCTGATTACGCGCGGCGGCAACAATGGCAACGCGGGCGCAACCAATATTGACGGCGTGTGGGCGGCGGGCGATGTGAAAGACCATGTGTATCGCCAAGCGATTACCAGCGCAGCAAGCGGTTGCCAAGCGGCGTTGGATGCGGAACGCTGGCTGGATAGTCAGGCGTAAACGGTTTAGGCAGCCTGAAATGTGGTGATGCGTTTTCAGGCTGCCTTGTTTCAAAATACGCTTGCTGTTGCCCTTTTAAACCATCCCAAGACAGCCTGAAAACGAACGCAAGTGCGTTTCGGCGCAACCCAAATCAGTAAACCCTATTGAGCCAGCCATTTGGCAACGAGCCGTCGCCGCTCCATTTTATTTTTCAGGCTGCCTCATCCTCCCAATCATCCTCACCATGCCCCCCACCCTAATCCTACAATCGCCCCACCTTGCCCGCGCACGCCTGCCGATTAGTGCGCATTATTTTGACCTGCCCGATGCCCTGCCCAACAGCATCCTGCGCCTGCCCACTAATGGCGACTACACGCGCATCCCCGCTGCTGCCGCTGCCGAGTTTCAGCATCATCACATTGACTACGCGCTCATCCCCGACACGCCGTTTTCTGCGTTGAAACTGGTGGTGAGCGATATGGACAGCACGTTGATTACCATAGAATGCATCGACGAAATCGCCAATAGCGCAGGGCTGAAAGATCAAATCGCCGAAATCACCGAACGCGCCATGCAAGGCGAATTGGACTTTGAACAATCGCTGCGCCAGCGCGTTGCCCTGCTCAAAGGGCAGCCTGAAAACCAGCTTGCCGAAGTGTATGAACACAAGCTCGCACTCGCGCAAGGCGCGGAAGAATTTATCCGCGATGCCCAAGCGAACGGCATCAAGTTTTTGCTGGTGTCGGGCGGCTTTACCTATTTCACCGACCGCCTACAAAGCCGCTTGGGGCTGGATTGGGCGTTTGCCAACCGGCTTGAAATCGCGGATGGCAGGCTCACGGGCAAGGTGCTGGGCAAGGTGATTAATGCGCAAGCCAAAGCCGATTTGCTCAACCAGCATCGCCAAGCCCTCGGCGCAACGCGCGATGAAGTGCTGGCGATTGGCGATGGCGCAAACGACATTCCCATGCTGCAAGCCGCTGGCTTTGGCGTGGCGTATCATGCCAAGCCCAAAACCCAAGCTGCCGCGCCAATTGCGATTAGCCATCATGGCTGGGAAGCGGTGCGGCAGCTGTTTACATAAAGGCAGCCTGAAACCATAGGCAGCCTGAAACGAAGTTCAGCGTAGTCAAAACGCCCATAAGTCATACCCCATCTCTGAATCATCAAAAGCAGCCTGAAACCATGACCCGCCTCTCCTACTACCGCCGCCAAATCCGCCAACTCCTAATCCTGTGGGCAAGCATTGTTGTCCTGTTCTCCGCCGAACGCGCCTTAATGTTCCTGCATTTTGTGCCCAGCAGCATCCGCAGCCAGCCCAATCTGGAAACCGCCGCGCTGTTCACCAAAGGCTTGCTGTTTGACATCAAAGTCGCCTGCATCACCATCGCGCTACCGTTTTTGCTGGGGCTGTTGAGCCTGCTGCATCCCGTCGCCAGCCGCCTGTGGCAGCGTTTTCAGGCTGCCTTATTGGCGGTGCTGTTCGCCATCGTTGCCGCCGCCGCGATAGGCAACTGGTTCTATTTTTCGGTGTACGGGCATCAGTTTGACGTATTCATGTTTGGCTTGTTTGACGAAGACACCCGCGCCGTGGTCAAAACCATGTGGTCGGACTACCCCGTTATCCGCGGCTTCATCGGCTTAGCCGCCGCCATCGTGCTGTTCGCATGGCTGCTCAAACGCAGCACCCGCCGCATCAACCCGCAAGCTGCCGCGGGCAAAGGCGTGTGGTTCGCCATCGTTTTGCTGCCGATTATCGCACTGGTGATAGGCATTCGCGGCTCGTTTGGCAAATTTCCGCTGCGCCAATCCGCTGTGTATATTTCCGCCGTGCAACAAATCAACAAACTTGTGCCCAACGCGCTCACGTCTATCAGCTGGGCGTGGAACGACTACCGCAACAGCAACCATTTCGCCCCCGTGTCCGAAGCCGATGGCGCGCAAATCATCAGCCAGCTCATCGGCAAAACCAGCAACGCCGATTTAAACCAATTCATCCACACCACGCCGAAAAACCCCGCCGTGGAGCAACATCAGCCCAATGTGGTATTTGCCGTGATGGAAAGCATGAGCGCGCATTTATTGGCGTTTGACAGCCCCGAGCGCAACCTGTTAGGCAGCCTGAAAACCCATTGGCAGCAAGATTGGGTGTACCACAAATTCGTGTCCGAGGGCGACGGCACCAGCGACACGCTCCACCGTTTCTTTATCCGCTCGCCGCGCAACAACGTCAGCCAATCGCTCGCCAAAAACAAACCCTTCCCCACCAACCTATTCACGCCCTACAAAAAAGCAGGCTACCGCATTGTGTACATCACCGCAGGCAACGGCGGCTGGCGCGATTTTGACAACTTTATCCGCAACCTCGGCGCAGACGAAATCGTTGACGAAAACACCATCAAAACCCGCTATCCGCAAGCCGTGTCCGCCACATGGGGCATCCCCGACGAATATATGTTCCGCTACGCCGCCGATGAGCTTAAACGCGCCGAACAAGACGGCAAGCCCGTGTTTATTATGCTGCTTTCCATCACCAACCACCCGCCCTACCAACTGCCCGCCCCGCATCAACGCCAAAACTTCCACCTCACCGCCCAAGAGCAAAGCCGCCTATCCAGCCTAGCCCAAGGCGACACGCTCAACGAAGTGTTCAACACCTATAAATACAGCAACGACCAGCTTGGCAACTTTATCAGCCAAGTCAAACAAAACAGCCCGCACACCATCATCGCCGCCACGGGCGACCACAATATGCGCGCCATCAGCTACCCCGCCCCGCAAGACACCGCGCTGGGGCACGGTGTGCCGTTTTACCTGTACGTTCCCCCAGAATACCGCGCAGGGGCGCAATACCAACCCCAACGCGCAGGCTCGCACAAAGACATCGTCCCCACGCTGTACGCGCTTAGCCTATCGCAAGCCCAGTTTTACCAAACAGGCTGCAACCTCACCGCCCCCGCCGAAGCTGCCGACAACCCGTTCTGCGGCTACGGCTACAACCCCGAAGTCATCCTCACCGACCACGGCTTTTACAACACCAAAAACCAGCAATACCGCACATGGCAAAATGGCGACACCCTAACCGCCAACGCCCAGCCCAGCACCCCCAGCCCCGCCGATCAACAAATCATCCAACAAGCCATCGCCAACAGCCCATTTTTAGAATGGCAGCTAAACCGCATTGTGGCAGGGACGAAATAGCGCGGGCGCAGACTTTGTTGATTGTTGATTTTGTAAACACTAAAGGCAGCCTGAAACCAACCAACCGTAGGGTGTGCAACTTTGTTGCGCACGCCGTCAAAGGCAGCCTGAAAAGCTAAAAATGGAGCGTCGGCAACTCGCCGACAAAGCCAGCCAAGCAGTAACCCCATTTTCAGGCTGCCCTAAGCGGCTCGGTCTAACAACCGCCCTCTCCTATGCAACCAAAGGCAGCCTGAAAACTCATCCATCTCTTTTCGGGCTGCCTCCCGCACCCCAAAGGACACCCATGAACATCAAACTCATCGTCGGACTCGGCAACCCCACCGCCGAATACGAACACACCCGCCACAACGCAGGCTTCTGGTTTCTAGACGAACTCGCCTACCAATGGCGCGCCCTGTTCAAAAACGAAAAAAAATTCCACGGCGACATCGCCCGCGTTGCCCAACCGCAAGGCGACGTGTGGCTGCTCAAACCCGACACCTACATGAACCTATCAGGCAAAGCCGTCGCCGCCCTTGCCCAGTTCTACAAAATCCAACCCGAAGAAATCCTAGTCGTCCACGACGAACTAGACATCCCCTGCGGACACATCCGCTACAAACTCGGCGGCGGCAACGGCGGGCACAACGGGCTAAAAGACATCCAAGCCAAACTCGGCACCCCCAATTTCTACCGCCTACGCCTCGGCATCGGACACCCGGGCGAGCGCAGCCTAGTGGTCGGCTTCGTGCTTAGCAAACCCCCAGCTTCTGAACGCCAACTGATAGACAACGCCATCGCCAAATCCCTCCAAGTCATGCCCGACATCATGGCAGGCGATTTAGAAAAAACCGTGCGCTTTTTGCATAGCAAACAGCCCGCATAGCAAGTAAATAAGCACAACCCCAAGGCAGCCTGAAAAACCAGCCCATTACAACTACTCAGCCATAGCACGGCTTGCAAGCAAGCCGTAGAGAACGCGGGGCAAACATTTCAGGCTGCCCAATGTTCGCCCCCGCGCCCCAAGCCCCGCATCACTTTTCAGGCTGCCCCATCCAAAGGCAGCCTGAAACCTTTGCAAAACCCCCAAACAACAGCCTGAAACCTAAAATGGAGCGGCGACGGCTCGTCGCCATCCGCCAAACAACACCGCCATTTAGCTTTTCAGGCTGCCTCAATCCCAAAAGGCAGCCTGAAAAAACAAAACCGCTTGGTATTCTGCCAAACGGTTTTTTGCTGGATAGATTGAGTTTTAGGCTGCCTAATCTATCAGCTACGATTACTACTGCTGCCCATCTCCCCTGCGTCCAGCCGAACGCAGCATCCTTTTTTCGGGAAAAAGCGTGCGCTTGTCCGACGGCGCACGAAGTGCGACTAGTTCGCATGCTCCGAAAAAAAGATGCAGCCCTCGGGAAGTCTGCGAAGCAGATCTGCACGTCGGGGGCGCCTTTTTTTGCCAGAACCTGTATTCGCTATCTGCGCGAGCGGATTTTGTATTCAGTGAATACGAATACAAGGCGACAAGCCA
>CAUVGV010000121.1:0-7436 GCA_963551505.1 uncultured Kingella sp. | reverse complement strand
ACCAACCAACCAACCAACGCAGCGCATAGCCTACCCCGCTGATTACATCCCCTACCCCATCCGCGCCCAAATCACTCAAATAGACCTCAAGCTCGATGTCTTTTGGCAACAACACCTGCACGAAGTATTTGGCACACTCTCGCCGCAAGACCGCACCAATGTTATCCAGCAGCTATTAAGCCGCATGGGCATCACATGGCACGCCGAAGCCAAAAAATTCAGCTTCCAAGATCCCGAAGCGCAAACCTTTGAGCAATTTGTTGCCAGCATTCCCGCCAAGCTCAAAACCGTCAAAATTCTCGGCGTAAACATTCAAAACAGCATGGAAAAGCTGCGTAACTACGCCGAAGCCGTCAAAATTGCCGATTTTTTAGAAAACATTTTGGAACAAATTGCCGAAGCCAACACCCGTAGCGATTTGGAACAACAAAAATGGAAACAAAAGCTGCACAGCGCGTTTATCTACGCCGCTGCCGATGAAATCCGCCGCAAAAAAGAGCTTATCCTGCCCGAAAACGCGCGCAAGCTGCACACCAACGCGGTTAAAGTGTTCATCAACGAAGTTTATTTAAAACAACAACTGCTCGGCTTTTGGTTTAAAACCGTGCGCAACCGCCAGCTTGCCGAATCGCCCGTTCCCCTTATCCACGATTTTCTGCGCCAAGAGCAGCGCACACGCCAGCTTGAAATCATCCGCGCATCCAGCTATTTATTTGTGGTTGCGCCTGTATATCAGCATGCGCCAACTTTTTGCCAGCATCATCGGCGCGTTTCAAGATTTTCAAACCCAGCCCGCGCTGCTGATGAACGAGCACGCCGAAGAATTGTTTGGGCAACTGGTTGCCTACGCCACCTTCCTAGAAAAACGCCGCGCCGATGTGTTCGCGCAGCTTGAATGGGATGCTTGGCAAGCAAACCACGCCAAAATCCGCGCCTTCCCGCAATACGCCCAAGCCGTTGCCCAAGCGCATATTAAGGAATACCGCAAACGCCAAGCCGCGATTGAAGCGCAGCAAAAACTGGTGGATAAGCCCGAGAGCTTGCTGGATAAGCTGTTCAAACGCAAAGCCAAACAAATGGAAAAATTGGACGAGATGCAGCTGGAGCGCAATCGCCTGCTGTATGCCGCTTACGATAAATTGATAAAACTGCCCGATGAAGTCAAAACGCAAGTGGTGCACATGGAATTTGACACCCAAATCATCCACCGCAGCAACAACCGCAGCTATGCCTATCCCTGCGGCGAAAACGGCATTTCTGAGCTGCCGATGATTTTCAGGCTGCCTGAAAGCCGTATTGATTTGGATTTAAACCAACTTGCCGAGCAAATGGCAGCGCGTGAAATAGACGATGCGGATGATATGGATGATAACGAATAAGCACGTTTTGTAAAAAATTGCTAAAATCGCGCCCACTTTCAGGCTGCCTTAAACGCTGAGGCAGCCTGAAAACGTTTTGACTACCACAAGGAAGCCCCATGTCATCCCCATCCAACTGGACATCCAAAATCGGTTTCATTCTCGCCGCCGCAGGTTCTGCCATCGGTTTAGGCGCAATCTGGAAATTTCCCTACACCGCAGGCACCAACGGCGGCGCGGTGTTTTTTCTGATTTTTCTGTTGTTTACCCTGCTCGTGGGCTTGCCCGTGTTGCTGGCAGAATTTTTTATCGGGCGCAAAACCGGCAAAAACCCCGTGAACGCGCTCAAAGAAATCGCGCCGCATCCCGCTTGGGCGTGGATTGGGCGCATCGGCATGGTGGCGTGTTTTGTGCTGCTGTCGTTTTACAGCGTGGTGGGCGGCTGGGTGTTTGCCTACGTTTGGCTCGCCATCAGCGGCGCGATTACGCCCACCACCGATTTTGCCGCGCTGTTTGGCAGCACCATCAGCAATCCCGCGATGGTTTTGGGGTTTCAGGCTGCCTTTATGCTGGTAACCATTTGGGTGGTGCAAAATGGCGTATCGTCTGGCATTGAACGCGCCAATAAATACCTGATGCCCTTGTTATTTATCATGTTTTTGCTGTTAGCCGTGCGCTCGCTCACCCTGCCCAACGCGATGGTGGGCGTGAAATTTTTGCTGCAACCCGATTTCAGAGCGGTAACCCCCGCCACATGGCTCACCGCGCTGGGGCAAGCGTTTTTCGCGCTCAGCCTAGGCGTGTCCACCATGATGACTTACGCTTCGTATTTGGATACCAAACAAGATTTGTTCCGCTCGGCAAACAGCATTATGTGGTTGAATATGCTGGTTTCTTTGCTGGCGGGCTTGGTGATTTTCCCCGCCGTGTTCGCGCTGGGCTTTAAGCCCGATGCCGGCCCCAGCTTGATTTTTATCGTGCTGCCCGCCGTGTTCCAAAAAATGCCGTTTGGCACGCTGCTGTTTGCCGTGTTTATGGTGCTGGTGGCGTTTGCCACGCTCACATCCGCGTTTTCCATGCTGGAAACCGCCATTGCTTATTTTGTGCAAAAGCAGCCGCATTGCCGCCGCCGCATTTCGTGGATGGCGGGCGTGGCGATTTTTATCGTGGGCATCCCTTCCGCGCTGTCGTTTGGCGCGCTGGCGGAGTTTAAAATCATCGGCAAAACAGTGTTTGATTTGTGGGATTACCTGATTACCTCGTGGATTATGCCGCTGAGCTCGCTGGCGGTGTGCGTGCTGGTGGGCTGGGTGTTGAAGCGCGAAACCGTGTTGCCGCACATGATGCTGGGCAGCGATTTGCCGCCCGTTATCGCCCGCATTTGGCACGCCGCCGTGCGCTATGTTGCGCCGATTGCGATTTTGCTGGTGTTTGCGAATACGTTGGGGTGGATTTAAGTTTCAGGCTGCCTTGGGGGATTTAAGGCAGCCTGAAATTTATGGTCAAACAGAACAATCGTAGGGTGTGCAGCTTTGCTGCGCACGCAGTTTAAGGCAGCCTGAAACTCAATCCACTCAACAAAAATACCCAACACTCCCTACCCATTCCATATTTTCAGGCTGCTTTAATACTTTGAGGCAGCCTGAAAACTAGGTTAGTGCTTTGTGGTTGGCTTTTTGTTTAGCTTTAACCATGCGCTTCGTGCCAGCGGGGCACTTACTTTTCTTTGCTTCGCCAAAGAAAAGTAAGCAAAAGAAAGGCGACCCCGACGTGCAGGTCTGCTTCGCAGACTTCCCTCACTACGCATCCTTTTTTTGGCGCGTGCGAACTAGCCGCACTTCGTGTGTCGTCGAACAAGCGCACGCTTTTTCCCGAAAAAAGAATGCTCCGTTCGGCTGGACGTAGGGGAATAGGCAGTAGCATCAACCCAATGCGATGGGATTAGGCAGCCTGAAAATCAATCTATTCAGTAAAAAGTTATTTGGCGCAAAACTCAATGGTTTTGTTTTCAGGCTGCCTAACCGCGAGCACAAATGCTTGGGCAGCCTGAAACGCCAATCCGCGCCCCTACGGCTTGCTTGCAAGCCGTGCGCTGGCTGGAATAAAAAGGCAGCCTGAAACACATCCCAATCTATTTTCAGGCTGCCTTATCCCCCCAAAGGCAGCCTGAAACCTTTGCACCCCCCTTCACAAAACATTACAATCCTCCCCATTCCACCACCCAATAGCCCAACCCAAGACCGTGCAACAAATCGCCTTTGATTTCAACGACCCCGCCTACCCCCGTTTCGACAAACTGCTCGGCACCGCCAACGCCGAGCTCATCTACATCCTGCAACAAGATCACGACCAATTCCTCTACATCTGGGGCGAGCAAGGCTCAGGCAAAAGCCACATCCTGCAAGCATGGGTGGGGCAAGCCCTGCAAAACCGGCAAACCGCCGTATACATCGACGCAGGCACCACCCCCCTTGCCGACACCGCCGCCCAAGCCGATTTCGTCGCCATCGACCAAATAGAAAAACTCAACGACACCGAGCAAGCCACCCTGTTCTACATCTTCAACCACTTTCGCAACAGCAAGCGCGGGCATCTGCTGCTCTCCGCCGACACCCCCCCCAGCAAACTGCAACTGCGCGAAGATTTGCGCACCCGCATGGCATATTGCCTTGCCTACGAAGTCAAATCACTCAGCCGCGAAGAAAAAATCACCGCCCTCACCAATATGGCAAAAACCCGCCAGCTCAACATAGACCCCAGCATCTACCCCTACTTGCTAGACCATTGGCGGCAAGACCTAAACAGCCTCATCACCCTCTTCAACGACCTCGCCAACTACTCCATCAGCCAAGGCAAACCCATCACCCCCACCCTACTGCGCCGCCTGCTCAAACAACAGAAAGCCACCCATGAAAAACCTCGCCATCTTTGACCTAGACCACACCCTAATCCACACCGACAGCGACAACGCCTTCCCCAAATTCCTAATAGAACAAGGGCTGCTGGATGCCGACTACGCCGCCGCACAAAACGAAAAATTCTACCAAGACTACCTTTCAGGCTGCCTCAACATTGCCGATTTCGTCCGCTTTCAAATCAGCCCCATCGCCCAGCTTACCCCCGCCCAGCGCAACGAACTGCACCAACAATTCCAAACGCAATACATCACCCCCCACGCCAGCCAAGCCGCCAAAGACCTAGTAAACCAACACCGCCGCGCAGGCGACGAATTATTAGTCATCTCCTCCACCAACGAATACATCATCGCCCCCATCTGCCAGCAAATTTTCGGCATCCACAACATCATCGGCACCCAGCTAGAAACCACCGCCAACGGCTTGTTTACAGGCAACATCGTTGGCACGCCCAGCCTGCAAGAAGGCAAAATCACACGGCTCAACCAATGGCTCGCCGCGCGGGGCGAAACGCTGGCTAGCTACGGCAAAACCTATTTTTACAGCGATTCAAAAAACGACTTGCCGCTGTTGAACCTTGTGGATGAGCCCGTTGCCGTTAATCCCGATGAAACCTTGCTGGCACACGCCCAAGCGCACGGGTGGGCGGTGTTGCGGTTTATGTGAGGCAGCCTGAAATCTAAGATGGAGCGGCGATGGCTCGTCGCCAAATAGTTGGTTTAAAGTAATTTTGCTAATTGGAAATATGTCGGCGAGCCGCCGACGCTCCATCGGTTGCAGGTTTTACAAAGATTTCAACCTAAAACCCCATACACACCCCCATCACAAAGGCAGCCTGAAAACGGTTTATCCATTTTCAGGCTGCTTTAATGCTGTGTGCGGGCAACGCGGGCTTAATCGTCATCCTCCTCCTCGCTGCGATTGCTGCCCGCTTTATATAAAATCCAAATAATCACGCCCGATAACACCAGCGAGAAGCCAAAATCGTCGTCGTTCATTTTTAGCCAAGCGGGGATGTTAATCAGGATGAACACGCCAATCATCAGCCAAACCATTTGCCGCGACACGGGGTCGGGCTGCATGGGCGCGGTGTAGCGCGGGGCGTTGCTGCCATCAAATTGAAACCATGTGGCAAGCTGTTGGCGCGATACGGGGGTGTTTTTGCTCCATGCCAGCTCGTTTCGGGTGCGCTGGGCGGAGAGTTTGGCTTCGCCTTGTTGGTAATCTTGGTAATAGGTAATGTCGCCTGCGCGGATGTGCCAGTAGAACGCGCCTGCGGCGTAGCTAACGCGCCCGCCGTAGTCGTAGAGTTTGGCGGTGTTTTTGGGCGCGTTGTTGTCGTCTAGGGTGGGAAATCGGGTGAGGGTTTCGGACAGCGCCCATTTGTTTTGCGCGGTTTCCACCAGCCAGAGGAAGCCTTGGCTGGGGCTGTATAGCAGGTATTCGCGCCACCAATCCACGGGGGTAAGGCTGAGTGGGCTGCCATATAGGGCGGCGTGTGCGTCGTCGGGGTTGAGTTCTTCGTAGCGGGCTGCGCCGATAACGGTGTAATTGCTGCCGTGGATTCTGCCTGTGGTGCCGATGGGCAGGGGCAGCGCGTCTTGCTGGGCTTGGCGCATTTCGTTGGCGGCGATGAGTTTGGCTTTTTCTTCGCTGGTGTCTAAATCGCTGCCGCAGCTGGGGCAAATGACGGTGGGTGTGATGCCGCGCAGCCATTGCACGGGCGAGCCGCAATGGGGGCAGTTTTCGCTTTGGCGTGTGCCTTTCAGGCTGCCTGCGCTTTGGCGAATTTGGTCGTCGCTGCGGGTGTTTTGTAGGAACAGTTGGTTAAGCTGGGTGGTGCTGCCAAGAAAGGCTTGCGGTGGGGTGTCGCTGTAATCCAGCGTGAGAAAGGCGTTTTCGCAACGCCAATCGGCAACGCGGTTTTGGTAGTTTTCAGGCAGCCTGAAAGGCAGTTCGCCTTGGGCGGCGGCGTTGGAGAGGGTGATTTCGCGCACATCGCTGGCGACAAAGGTTTTGCCGTAGTCCAGCGTGCTGATGCCTGCGCGGATTTCGTTGAAATCGGGGGCGTTGTCGGGCGTAGCGATGGGGCGGGTAATCACATAAATATCGCCCGCTTCGGAGAGCCAGCCGTTTTCGCCGTCGTCAAACCGGACATACCATTCGTTCCACACGCCTGCGTCGTATTTGGCTTGCAGCCGCCCCACCACGGCGAAGCCTTGCCCGTTGTATGTGCCTGTGGTGCCGATTTGGATGGGGCTGAAATCTTGCAATAATGCGCTGTCGCGCCCCGTGTCTTTTAGCGTGCCGTCTTGCAACACGAGCATGCTGTCGCAATAGCTGCATACAACGGTGATGGCGGTGGGGCTGTAAACTTGGACGGGTGCGCCGCAGCTGGGGCAGCCGGTGTGGAAAAATGGCTCAGACATGATGCAATGGATGGGATGGCAATGGGGAAATCATAGCATAAAGGCAGCCTGAAAACGCGTTTGGATGCGGGTTGCCGCTGCGCGGGTTTTCAGGCTGCCTTGCGATCGGACAAGGGTTGCGATGCGTTTGGCGGGTTGCGCGCATGGCGTTGGCGTTGAACAAGGGCAGCCTGAAAACGCCCAACCGTATTTTCAGGCTGCCCGATGGACCGCAATCAATGCGGTCGTAATCAATGGGCTGCAATCAACAGCGCTGCGCCAGCTCAACCGCTTTGCCGATGTACGCAGCGGGCGTAAGCGCCAACAGCTCGGCTTTTGCGCCATCGGGAATCGCCAATCCGTTGATAAACTGGCGCAAGGTTTCGGGCGTGATGCCGTCTTTGCCGCGCGTGAACGCTTTGAGCTGCTCGTAGGCTTGCGGCACGGCGTAGCGGCGCATCACGGTTTGAATCGGCTCGGCAAGCAGCTCCCAAGTGGCGTTTAGGTCTGCCAACATGGTGGCGGGATTGGCTTCCAGCTTGTTCAACCCGCGCAGATGCGCCGCCCAGCCCAACAGCGCGTAGCCCGCGCCCACGCCCATATTGCGCAGCACGGTGCTGTCGGTTAAGTCGCGTTGCCAGCGCGATACGGGCAGTTTTTCGGCAAGAAAACCGAGTACGGCGTTTGCCATGCCGAGGTTGCCCTCAGAGTTTTCAAAATCAATCGGGTTCACTTTGTGCGGCATGGTGGATGAG
>CAUVGV010000120.1:0-7489 GCA_963551505.1 uncultured Kingella sp. | reverse complement strand
GCAGGCGTTTCGCCGCCTACCACGAGCAGGGGCAAGCCCCTGCACCCCGTGTAGCATCTGCCATTTGTTGTATGGTTTCAGGCTGCCTTTGGAGGAAGCAATCTGAAATCTTTGCAAAACCCCAACGGCTGCCTTAAATATAAATTGGCGCGGCGGCGGCGCGCCGCCAAATAGCTACAAACAGCGCATGACTGGTTTGCCAAGATGTCGGCGAGCCGCCGACGCTCCATCGGTTGTAGGTTTTGCAAAGGTTTCAATCTGTAAACATTAAGGCAGCCTGAAAACACTATTCTGCGCGTTTTCAGGCTGCCTCCTATCAATCTAGCAAACAAGCACACGCAAATAAAAACACGATTCGGCATTCAAAAATCCCAAATCGTGTTTCATCATTTTCAGGCTGCCTTTAACCCCCAACATAGGCAGCCTGAAACTTATCTCGCGCGGTTTACGCTTCCACAGGAATAATCCCAATCTTCGCCTGCCATTGTTTCGGCGCAATCGCGTGCACCGACTGCCCCTTGCTGTCCACGGCAACGGTAACAGGCATATCTTTCACTTCAAACTCGTAAATCGCTTCCATGCCCAATTCGGGGAACGCCAACACTTTGGAAGAGCGAATCGCCTTCGCCACTAAATACGCCGCGCCGCCCGTTGCCATCAGGTAAACCGCTTGGTTGTCAGCGATGGCTTTGCAGGTGTCCGCGCCGCGTTCCGATTTGCCAATCATGCCGAGCAAGCCTGTTTGTTCCAGCATTTGGCGGGTAAATTTATCCATGCGGGTGGACGTGGTTGGACCAGCAGGGCCAACGACTTCATCGCGCACAGGGTCAACAGGGCCCACGTAGTAAATAATGCGGTTTTTGAAATCCACAGGCAATTTTTCGCCCTTGTTCATCATATCAATCAAGCGTTTATGCGCGGCATCGCGGCCTGTTAAGATTTTGCCGTTCAGCAGCAACACATCGCCTGTTTTCCAAGTGGCGACTTCTTCTTTGGTGAGCGTGTCCACGTTCACTCGCTTGCCGTTGTCGGGGCTGTATGTGATGTCGGGCCAATCTTCCAAGCTCGGCGCTTGCAAATGGGCAGGGCCGCTGCCGTCCAATTCAAATTCCACATGGCGGGTTGCCGCGCAGTTGGGAATCATGGCAACAGGTTTGCCCGCCGCGTGGGTGGGGTAATCCAAGATTTTTACGTCCAACACGGTGGTCAAGCCGCCCAAGCCTTGCGCGCCAATGCCCAGCGCGTTCACTTTTTCATAAATTTCCAAACGAAGCTGCTCCACCGTGCTCAATTCCGCGCCCGATTGGGCTTTTTCTTGCAATTTGTGAATATCAATATGCCCCATCAGGCTTTCTTTTGCCAACAGCATGGCTTTTTCGGGTGTGCCGCCGATGCCAATGCCCAAAATGCCGGGCGGACACCAACCCGCGCCCATCGTGGGCACGGTTTTCAACACCCAATCCACAATGCTGTCGGATGGGTTCAGCATCGCCAGCTTGGATTTGTTTTCCGAGCCACCGCCTTTTGCCGCGCAAATCACTTCCACCTTGTCGCCCGCCACGATTTCGGTGTGCACCACCGCAGGCGTGTTGTCTTTGGTGTTGATGCGTTTGCCCGCAGGGTCTGCCAATACAGACGCGCGCAACACGTTATCAGGATGCGTATAAGCGCGGCGCACGCCCTCGTTCACCATCTCTTGCACGCTCATTTGCGCGTCCCATTGCACATTCATGCCTATTTTCAAAAACACGGTGGCGATGCCTGTGTCTTGGCAAATCGGGCGATGTCCTTCGGCGCACATACGGCTGTTCACCAAAATTTGCGTCATCGCGTCTTTGGCGGCGGGGTTTTGCTCTTTTTGCAAAGCTTCGTTGAGCGCGTCGATGAAGTCTTTGGGGTGGTAATAGCTGATGAATTGGAAGGCATCAGCAATGCTTTGGATAAAGTCTTCTTGTTTGATAATGGTCATGGTTGTGTCCTTTTAAGACGATGAAAAAACAGAGACAGTCTGAAAATGTAATGGATTACGATTGCTCATTACATTCGGCTGAAATTTTATTAAATTTATGCTGGCGAAAATTACCGTTTTTTGCGGGATTTGTCATAGGCAAAACGGGGGAGTTTGACTATTATCAAAAATGCTTCATTTATTAAAAATCTAACAAAATTAAACAAATAGCAGCCTGAAAAAAATTTCTCGTTTAAAAATATTCAGATAAGTTAAACGCGCATTTGGGAATGTTTACCATTCTTAATATAAAGTAAGAAATCTAGGGCATTTTTGCGCTATTATTGCGATTTAATCTCGTTTAAATCATTATTAAATCAATTAAGTAAACGCAGTATTGTAAAAATTAACAAAATAAAACATGAGCAATTTTATCGGAAAATGTTTGTATTTTTACTACGTATAGATAACAACAACTTTGCTGGTAAAATTTCATCCAACAATCAAACCAACCTTTTTTAAACATAGGAACTTAACCATGAGCGAAGAACTCTACACCTTGGTGATTGACGGCAAAGAAATCCAAGCCCCCGCCAATTCATCCATTATTCAAGCACTTGCCCATGCGGGCAAAGCGATTACGGCAAACGTGGGCTGCATGGGGCAGGGCGTATGCGGCTCTTGCCGCTGCTTGGTGCGCAAAGAAGGCGAGCGCAAGGCGGAAACCAAATTGGGCTGCGAAACCAAAATTGAGCAGGGGATGCAGGTGAGCTTTATTGATTACTTCTTGCCCGCGCGGATTCATTATTACGACATGAACAAAGTGGGCGATGGCTGGAACTGGCTGGACGAAGTGGATGAAACCTTCCCCGAAGCCAAAAACTGTCGCCATTGCGGCGGCTGCGATGCGGCTTGCCCCAAAGGCTTGGAAGTGCAAAACGGCGTGGTGCAAGTGGTATCGGGCGATTTTTCCACCGCGTCCAACACGTTTGACGAATGCGTGATGTGCAATCTATGCACGCTGGCTTGCCCCGAGCATATCCGCCCCAACCATTTGGGCTTGTTTGCCCGCCGCATGAAAACCGCGCGCACGCTGCGCCCTGTTGATTTGATGCGCCGTTTGCAAGAAATTGATAGCGGCAAGATTAGAGTAGAAATTGATTAAGAAAGGCAGCCTGAAAATGACTCACACCGTAAAAGGCATTGATTACGAAACAGCGTTAGCCAACCTGCGCCGCGCCGAGCCGCAACTGAATGGCACGCTGCCCGAAAAAGACGTTTTGCTCAAAACGTTTCACCCCGACTACGCCCCCAGCGCGCACACCACATTGAGCGTGGGCGTGAACGCGGGCGATTCTTGTCATCCCGATTTAGCCCGTTTGCTTACCGCCCATCCTTTGATTGAAGACTACGATTTGGCCGGCGCGGAAAGTATGCGCACCGATGTGTTGGTCATCGGCGGCGGGGGCGCGGGTGCAGCCGCTGCTTTAACCGCCGCAGCCGAGGGCGTAAGCGTGATTATGGCGAACAAGCTGCGCATCGGCGACAGCAACACCGTGATGGCAGAAGGCGGCATTCAGGCTGCCGTGGGCGAGGACGACAGCTTGCAACGTCATTATGACGACACCATCAAAGGCGGGCACATGGCGGGCAAAAAAGAATTGGTTGCCCAAATGGTGAGCGATGCGCCCTCGGCGATTCGCTGGTTGATTGGCTTGGGCATGGATTTTGACACCCAAGGCGGCGACCGCAATGGTAAGCTGGTGCGCAAAAAAGCAGGCGGCACAACCGCGCAGCGCATCTTGTGCCACCGCGACTTCACAGGCTTGGAGATGATGAAAGTGCTGCGCGAAGCGGTGGAAATTGAACCGCGCATCACCCAGCTCAACCGCCATCCCGCTGTGGAATTGCTGTCCGACAACGAGGGCAACTGCGTGGGCGCGGTGTTGTATGACTTGGAAAAACGCCAACTGGTAACTGTTTACGCCAACGCCGTAATCTTGGCGACAGGCGGTTCAGGACGCTTGCATTTGCAAGGCTTTGCCACTTCCAACCACTACGGCGCAACCGCCGATGGCTTGGTGCTGGCGTATCGCATCGGCGCGAAACTGCGCGATATGGACAGCTTCCAATACCACCCCACAGGCGTTGCCCATCCGCCGCACATGGCAGGCGCGTTGATTTCCGAAGCCACGCGCTCGGCAGGCACAAAATTGGTAAACGGCTTGGGCGAGCGGTTTGTGGATGAATTGCAACCGCGCGATGTGGTCGCCGCTGCCATTTTGCGCGAAGTGCAAGAGGGGCGCGGCGTGGTGCGCGATGGGCAAGTGGGCGTGTTTTTGGATACGCCCCGCATCATCGCCGAGCAGCCCGATATTATGAAACGCTTGGTAACGCTGGGGCACGTTGCCCATAAATGCGATGTTCACCCCGAAAGCGAGCCTTTAATCATCCACCCCACCTTGCACTACCAAAACGGCGGCATTGAAATCAACGGCGATTGCGAAACCACCGTGAAAGGCTTGTATGCCGCAGGCGAAGTATCAGGCGGCATCCACGGGCGCAACCGCTTAATGGGCAACGCGCTGCTAGACATCATCAGTTTTGGCAGACGCGCAGGGCGCGCCGCCGCCAAAGCCCCACGCCGCAACAACGTGCGCGGCGGCTTGGAGCATGTGCACAACTTCCAACGCGCCTTGCAAAAAGCAGGCGTGAAAAGCAATATGAAAGCCCCCGTGTTGTACCCCGATTACGGCACATTTGATTGGAAAGAACACGCAGGATTGGTGTGCGCGATTGATTGAGAACGTGATAACCCGTTTTCAGGCTGCCTCAATCGCATCGGCAAAGGCAGCCTGAAAACGGAAAACCAAACCGCGCCATCATCCAGCGCATAGGCAGCCTGAAAACCATCGGGCACGCGCCAACACACTTTCAGGCTGCTTCAACCACCCAATCACCATACGGAATCAAAATCATGAAAAACGAACTGAACCAAGTATTACTCCACCCCAGCCGCCTTGTCGGCTCCGACTTAAACGCATGGCTCGCCGTTGGCGGCGGCGAAGGCTTGCTCAACGCGCTTACCGCGCCCGACAACATCGCCAAAGTGCTGGAAGACGCAGGGCTATGCGGCATGGGCGGCGCAGGCTTCCCCACCCATCGCAAATGGACAGCGATGGCCGAATCGCCCAGCGAAACAGGCGACCGCTATGTAGTCTGCAACGCCAACGAAGACGAACCGGGCACATTCAAAGACCGCTTCCTGCTGGAACACGCGCCGCACCAAGTCATCGAAGGCGCGCTGATTGCCGCCGTGTACACCCGTGCCAACAACATCATTCTCTACATCAACCCACATCTCACCGAATCGCTCGCCGCCACGCGCGAAGCCATTGCCCAATGGCAAAAACACGCGCTGTTTCAACGCATTGAAGCGCATCTAGGCAAACCGCTCACCATCAAAGTAACCGAATCATCAGGACGCTACATCGGCGGCGAAGAAACCGCCGTGATTTCATGGCTCAACGGCGGCTTCCCATTCCCGCAATACAAACCACCGTTCCCATTCCAAAAAGGCGTAGCAGGCGAGCCCACCTTGCTTAACAACACCGAAACGCTGGCGCACGTTTCCCACATTCTTCGCAACGGCGCAGAGTGGTATCGCGGCTTAGGGCGCGCCAACGGCGTAGGCACCAAACTGTATTCGCTATCGGGCGACGTGTTAAACGAAGGCTTGTTTGAACTGCCGATGGGCATCACCCTGCGCGAATTGATTGAAAACTACGGTGGCGGGATGCTGGAAGGGCGCACGTTTAAAGCCGTGTTTATGGGCGGGCCATCTAACAACATTCTTACCGCCAAAGATTTAGATGTGCCGCTGGACTTCGTTTCCGCCAAAGAGCGCAATTCAGGCTTGGGTACAGGCGCGATGATTGTGGTTTCCGAGGGCACCAGCATCGTGCGCAAAACCGCCGATTACATCCAATTTTTCGCCAACAATTCTTGCGGACAATGCCCACCCTGCAAAGGCGGCACATACCAACTCGCCCGCTTGGTTGAGCGCGTGGACAACGGCACCAGCACCGAAGACGACCTGCACGCCCTGCAAAATCTGGTGAACATTATGCCGGGAGCAGGGCGCTGCGGCTTGATTACAGGCGCGGCAACCGTGGTCGCCAGCTCCATGCGCACATTCCCGATTGAATACGGCTTACCTGAGAACAAATAAGCGGCGCAAAGGCAGCCTGAAAACGGATGAATGCCGTTTCAGGCTGCCCGAGCGGCTTCCCGCGCCCTATCCATAACGGATGGCACACCGTACCGACACATTTATCAGGCTGCCCGCAACCAGTCGGGCAGCCTGAAAAAACGGTTGCACTGTTAATTTAAGTTATATCAAGGCAAAACGTGTTATTTGAGAGTTAAATCATGTTTGCTAAAATGGCGTTTCAGGCTGCCTAAATCGCCCCGGCAGGCGCAAATCGCACAGCGGCAGCCTGAAACCGATTAAACCTTTTCTTTCTTAACTCAACTTTCACGAGGTGAAATCATGGGCTTTAAACCAATCCCAGCCGCCGTTGCATTAGCCTTAACGCTAATCCTCTGGTTCATCCCCGCGCCCGAAGGCGTTGCGCCGAACGCATGGCATCTGCTTGCGTTGTTTATCGGCATCATCGCGGGCATTATCGGCAAAGCTATGCCCATCGGCGCAATGGCGGTGCTGGCGATGACCATTGTGGCACTGTTGCAAGTAACCGTGCCCGAGCTGGGCGCAGATGGCAAACCCATCAAAAACCCATCCGCCCAAGCCGCCAAAGACGCATTAAGCAGCCTGAACAGCACGCTAATTTGGATGATTGGTATCGCTATTATGATTTCGCGCGGCTTGCTCAAAACAGGGCTGGGGTCGCGCATCGGCTATTTGTTCCTTTCTCTATTTGGCAAAAAAACCATCGGCGTGGCATACAGCCTAGCCTTGTGCGATTTGCTGATTGCGCCCGTTACCCCATCCAACACCGCACGCGGCGGCGCGATTGTGCATCCGATTATGAAAGCGATTGCCGCCAGCTTTGATTCCGACCCCGAAAAAGGCACGCAAAACAAAATCGGGCGTTATCTTGCCTTGGTGAACTACCACGCCAACATCATCTCCTGCTTGATTTTCGTAACCGCCACCGCGCCCAACCCCTTGGCGGTGGATTTGATTGCCAAAGCCACCGACACCAAAATCCACCTCACATGGGGCACATGGTTCACCGCCATGGTTGTGCCAGGTTTGGTTGCGATGGCGGTAATGCCGATTATTTTGTTCTTCTTGTATAAACCCGAAATCACCAGCACGCCCGATGCGCCCGAAATGGCGCGCGCCAAACTCAAAGAAATGGGACCGATGAGCAGAGGCGAAAAAATCATGCTGGGCGTGTTTGCCGTGTTGCTCGTGTTGTGGGCAGGTATCCCCGATATGCTGTTTGGCGTTAAAGTGGATGCCACCACCACCACTTTCCTCGGCTTATCCTTGCTGCTGCTCACAGGCGTTTT
>CAUVGV010000119.1:0-7502 GCA_963551505.1 uncultured Kingella sp. | reverse complement strand
CGGCATCGTGCGCGACCACGAAGGCAAAAAAATGTCCAAATCCGAAGGCAACGTGATTGACCCCGTGGATTTGATTGACGGCATTGATTTAGCCAACCTGCTCATCAAGCGCACCACAGGGCTGCGCAAACCCGAAACCGCCCCCGCCGTCAAAAAAGCCACCGAAAAACTGTTCCCCGAAGGCATCCCCGCCATGGGCGCAGACGCGCTCCGCTTCACCATGGCAAGCTACGCCAGCCTAGGGCGCAGCGTAAACTTTGACTTCAAACGCGCCGAAGGCTACCGCAATTTCTGCAACAAAATTTGGAACGCCACCAATTTCGTGTTGATGAACACCGAAAACCAAGACTGCGGCATCGGCGCAACCGAACACGAACCCCGCGCCTACTCCTTCCCCGACCAATGGATAATCGGGCGATTGCAACAAGTAGAAGCCGAAGCCGCCACCGCCTACGAAACCTACCGCTTTGATTTAGCAGCCGAATTGTTATACAGCTTTGTGTGGAACGATTTTTGCGACTGGTATTTGGAACTCGCCAAAGTGCAACTGCAAACAGGCTGCGCCAGTCGCCAACGCGCCACTCGCCGCACCCTGCTGCGCGTGTTAGAAGCCAGCCTGCGCCTGCTGCACCCCATTATCCCGTTTATCACCGAAGAGCTGTGGCAAACCATCGCCCCCCTATGCGACAAAAAAAACGCCGACAGCATCATGCTCGCCCGCTTCCCCGAAGCCGATTTAAGCCTAGTGGAGCAAAGTGCGTTCAACAAAATGGCGGCGTTGCAAGATTTGATTGGCGCGGTGCGCAACCTGCGCGGCGAAATGGGTGTGCAACCGAGCGTGAAAGCCCCGCTGTTTATAGAAAGCGCAGACGACCTCAGCGAACTGGCTGCCTACCTGCCCGCGCTGGCGAAATTAAGCGAAGTGCAACAAGTCGCCACGCTGCCTGAAAGTGAAGATGCCCCCGTTGCCATTTGCAATGGCGCGCGCCTGATGCTGAAAGTGGAAGTGGACAAAGCCGCCGAAACCGCACGGCTCACCAAAGAAGCCGAGAAACTGCAAAAGGCGTTGGACAAGCTGAATGCGAAGTTGAGCAAAGCAGGCTATGTGGACAAAGCACCTGCGCATTTGGTGGAGAAAGATAAGGCTGAATTGGCGGAGTTGGTGGATAAGATGGGGAAAGTGAAAGCCGCTTTGGCTAAATTGGGGTGAGGGGTGTAGTTTGAATAGAGGCAGCCTGAAAATGAGGAATTTTCAGGCTGCTTTTTTTATTAGCACTCAAATTAATCGTGAAATCGCGTGAAAAAATCTTAAAAAACACTTGAAATTCTATCCAATGATGATAGAATGAAAGTGCTTTAAGCTGTTCAGTATTATTTTACTGAATTTTTATCAAATTAATTTTTGAAAGATTTTTTTATGACATCTAAATATGACGAAAAAGATAAGCAACTTGTCCAAAAGATTACAATGTTACTACATCAACGGACACGTATGAATGTAAATGATAATCAAGGAACTACATATTTCACGCCAAACTGGGAGCAAGAAATATATCCGCAAGCGACAGTAACTCATGAGGATATGCGAAAAGAAACAGGTAGAAAATCTATACGTAAGGTAGCCATTAACAAGATTGCAGGCATGATTAATGAACAAGGGCTCGAAGCTAAGGTTACAAACGATGGAATAAATGTGAAAGTGCCAGAACTTAGAGCGAGAGACATAACAGATTTTTCAAGTATGAAAGCATTGGAGAGTGCGAATAAAGAACGAATCAGGGAATATCAAAATAGTCGTGCAGACTATGAAACGGACGAAGATTTTGAAGCAGATAATCCAGATAGAGACCCATATGAGTAAGATTAACTTCAACCCATCTTAAAATTTTCTCCTTTTCAGGCTGCCCCACGGCAGCCTAAACCATTTACACCACCCCGCCAGCAACCTAAAATCCCCTTTCCCATCAAACAAATAAAGGCAGCCTGAAAATGAATCGTTTCTACCCCCATCCCCTTGTTGCCCGCGAAGGCTGGCGCATCATCGCCACACTTGCCGCGCTCACGCTGATTGCCTTTTTCTGCGCCAGCAACAGCCCCAAGCTCGCGCTGTGGCTGCTGCTTGCCACGCTGGCGAGTGTGCATCTGTTCCGCGACCGCGTGCGCAATATCCCGATGGATGCCAACGCGCTGCTTTCGCCCGCCGATGGGCGCGTGATTTTGGTGGAAAACGCGCACAATCCGCACACCGAGCAAAACACGCTCAAAATCAGCATCCGCACCCGCTTTTTCCGCGCCTACGCCATCCGCAGCCCGATATGCGGCAGCGTGGTGGTGCAAAAAAACGGCAAACGCCACATCTTGCAACTGCTCACCAGCGCGGGGCAAGCCGTTACTATGGTGCAAAATTATGGCGATTGCTACGCGCAAACGGGCAGCCTTGTGCGCGGCGAACGCATCGGCTTTGCGCGTTTTGGCGGGCGCATTGATGTGTATTTGCCGCTGGGCAGCGTGCCCGCCGTAGCGATTGGCGACAGCATCAAGGCAAGCAGCACGATTTTGGCGCAACTGCCCGATGGCACGGTAAAGGCAGCCTGAAATCTAAAATGGAACGGCGACGGCTCGTCGCCAAATGGTTGTGTGATTAAACAGCCTGAAATCTTTGCAAACCTGAGTAGGTCGGGCATTGATGCCCGACATTTTTATTTGTGGCGCATAAGGCAAATAGTTCGGCATTTGTCGGGCATCAATGCCCGACCTACAAACTTCGCTACGCAGGCTGCTGTTAGGAGTTTCGCAAAGGCAGCCTGAAAACAATACACCACCCAATCGCCCAGCCTATCTTTCTTGCCCTGCAGTCTCTCTAAAATCCCAACCACTTGACTTAAAACAATTTTCAGGCAGCTTGAAAGCGTATAATTTTCGTATTACCCACGAAAAGGAGTTCAATATGAAAACCCAATCCGCTTTATTCGCCGCCAGCCTTGCGCTGCTTTTAACGGCTTGCGCCCAGCAAAACAACAGCCAAGCCGATGAAATCAAACAGCTTAATGCCAAGCTGGCGGAAAAAGAAATGGCGGTTAAGCTCTCCGCCCAGCGCACCACCGAGCTGGAAAAACAATACACCGATATGTATTTTCAATTGGATAGCTTAACGGTGGACAGCTTCAAGGCAAAGGTTGCCAAGGGCGACACGTTTTACGCCTATATCGGGCGACCCAGCTGCGGCGATTGCAGCGCGTTTGAGCCGATTTTTAAGCGTTACATCAAGGAGCATCAGCTGCGCGGCAAGCTCTATTTTGTGAACGTGCATTTTTTGCAGCAGGACAAACCCGCGTGGACGGCGTTTAAGCAGCAATATGGTTTGCTCGGCACGCCTGTGTTGGCGAAATACAGCGGCGGCAAGCAAATCAACAAGTTAGACAAGGAAGACAAGGGCGAAATGTCGCCGCAGGATATTGAGGCGTGGTTGAAATTGAATAATCTGTAAACTCCGCCCATTGAGGCAGCCTGAAAACGTGTAATGCGGTTTCAGGCTGCCTTTGTCTTGTGCTACCATGCGCCCTTTTTCAACCACACACAAAGGACACATCATGCAAACGAGTGCGCGTAATCAATTTGAAGGCACGGTAAAAAGTATTAAAAATGGCGCGGTAAACAGCGAAATCATCATCGCGCTGGCGGGCGGCAAGGAAATTGCGGCGGCGATTACCTGCGAGAGCGTGGCGGGGCTGGATTTGGCGGCGGGCAAAAGCGTGCTGGCGTTGGTGAAAGCGGGCAGCGTGCTGCTGGCAACGGATGCGGATGGCTATGCGTTTTCGGCGCGCAACCAGCTTCGCGGCACCATTCGCCAAATCCATCGCGGCACGGTGAACGCGGTGGTGGAATTGGATGCGGATAGCTTGGCGGTGAGCGCGGGAATTACGCTGCACAGCGCGGATGCGTTGCATTTGCAAGTGGGGCAAACGGCAACGGCGTTGTTTAAGGCTTCGGCGGTGGTGCTGGCGGTGAAGAAATAGTTTGAGATGGATAAGGCAGCCTGAAAACGTGTGATGCGGTTTTGGGCTGTTTTTTTGTGGGCGGTGAGTGGCGTGGCGGGCTTGCTTCAGGCTGCCTTTATCACGCCCGCATCGAGGCAGCCTGAAAATAATTAAACGCCGTTTTAGCTTCGCAATCCCGCCGCGCTATGCAGGCTGTCGCTGTGGAGCGTTGGCAGCTCGCCGACATCTTGGTAAACCAACCATCCTCTGTTTAATCAACCATTTGGTGACGAGCCGTCGCCGTTCCATTTTGGTTTTCAGGCTGCCGTTGAGGTTTTGCAAAGATTTCAGCCTGAAACCGTTTTCCCACGTTTCAGGCTGCCTTTGGGCATGGTGGAAAAATAAACCGCCGCTAGTCCACCGCCTTAACCAACGCAAACCGCGCCACGCCACCCCGCTCCGTTGCCACACTTTCGCTAAACATCGCCAGCGGGCGCACCCACACGCCGTAATCGCCATACAGCGCGCGATACACGGCAAGCAGCTCTTCCGTTTCGCTGTGGCGGGCGATGTGCAGCAGTTGATAAAGGTTGCCTTTGTAGTGGCGGTAGATGCCGAGCGGTGGGGTGGTCATAAGGGGCTTTCGGTTGGTAAACATAATTGGAAGACAAGGGCAGCCTGAAAAGCTGTTTCAGGCTGCCTTGGGCATTGTGCCATTGTTCGCGCGAAACATTCGTGTAAACGGGCATCATCCTAACACAGAGGCAGCCTGAAATGGATTTTCAGGCTGCCTATGGGCTTATTGCGTTTTAACTTGCGGCAGATTGGTGGAACTTAATTCAATCGTGATGTTGTTTTGAATGGGCTGCTGTTGCATCGACGCGTGTTGCATTTTATCGCTGGCATGATTGGTGCATTGGTAGCGTTTTTCAAATCGCCAAATCAGGCACGACACTTTGGCATTAGCGCGCGCGGGCGTTGCCACGCAGCTTCGTGTTGAGCCGCCAAACGGCTCGGCGCTGTTGTAGCCCCAAACTCGGCGACGTGTTTGAAAAATTTTAGTTTAATGCCATTAGGCTTCCGTGTGAATTATCGCACCAATAATAAGTGATAGTCCAACAAACCAACACCACCCATGACCATCAAATCCATAGGAACAAAAAACACACCCCAGAACAAACATAAATTCATTTTTTTTCATATACTTAAATTTTCTTAAATAACTGCATAAACAGTAGTTTCATTTGCGTTTAGAAACACAGTTAAATAGCAGTAATTAAATTAAATAAAAATTACATTTGTTAATTATAATAAAAAAATTACGTCAAGAAAAATCATCAAAGGCAGCCTGAAACATGGTTTTTCGTTTTCAGGCTGCCGATTGTGCCCACCGTTGCTATAATTCCGCCCATTTCCTAGGCAGCCTGAAAACCCCACCCCACCATGCAAAAACACTTCCAAAAAGCCCAATCCGCCCTTGCCCCCAGCACGCTCTACATCGTTGCCACACCCATCGGCAATCTTGCCGACATCACGCTGCGCGCCCTTACCGTGCTGCAACGCGCCGATTTAATCTGCGCCGAAGACACGCGCGTTTCCGCCCAGCTGCTGTCCGCCTACGGCATCCAAGCCAAGCTGGTTTCCGTGCGCGAACACAATGAGCAGCAAATGGCAGGCAAAATCATCGCCGCGCTGGCAGCAGGGCAAATCGTGGCGCAAATTTCCGATGCGGGCACGCCCGCCGTGTGCGACCCTGGCGCAAAATTGGTGCAACGCGTGCGCGAAGCGGGCTATCAAACCGTGCCCGTGGTGGGCGCGTCTGCCGTGATGGGCGCGCTGAGCGTGGCAGGCATCGCCGAGCCTAATTTTTATTTCCACGGCTTTTTGCCGCCCAAATCCAGCGAACGCGCCAAGCTGTTTGCCGCGTGGCAAAACGCCGATTACCCCATCATCGCCTTTGAAACACCGCATCGCCTTGCCGATACGCTTACCGATATGGCGGCGGTTTTTCCGCAACGGCGCATCATGTTGGCACGCGAAATCACCAAAACCTTTGAAACCTTTTTAACAGGCAGCGTGAGCGAAATTCAGGCTGCCTTAGCTGCCGACAGCAACCAATCGCGCGGCGAAATGGTGTTGGTAATCTATCCCGCCCCGCCGCAAAAACACGCCGCGCTGCCAGAAGATGCGCAAAACGTGATGCGGATTTTGAGCGCCGAATTGCCCACCAAACAAGCCGCCGAGCTTGCCGCCAAAATCACAGGCGAAAACAAAAAAGCCTTGTATAACTTGGCGTTGGCATGGAAAGACTAACGCCGTTTAACCATTCCGCCGTTTTGGCTTCACCGAAGCCCGCAAACTCGTTTTCAGGCTGCCCCAATCGGCAACAAGGCAGCCTGAAACCGCAACACCCACACAGCATCCAGCATCATGAAAACACTCTACCTTATCCGCCATGCCCAATCCGCCGCCAACGCAGGCAGCATCAGCCTGCCCGAGCGCGAAATCCCATTAAGCGAATTGGGCGAACAACAAGCCGCGCAACTCGTTTTCAGGCTGCCTGAAAACCGCCCTGTATTTGCATCCGAAATGCGCCGCACGCACGACACCGCCGCGCCCTATTGCGCCCGCTACGGCATCACGCCGCAAGTCTTGCCTGTGTTAAACGAATTTTCCTGCTTGTCTATGGATTTGATTGGCGGCATGAACGGCGAACAACGCCGCCCGCTTGCCCAAGCCTATTGGCAGCGTGCCGATGTAAACGAATGCACAGGGCGCGGCGCGGATAGCTTCGCCCAATTCAACCAGCGGATAGAGCAATTTTTGCAGCAATGGCACAGCCTGCCCGATGGCAGCTTGCTGTTTGGGCATGGCATTTGGATTGGGCTGCTGGCATGGCGGCTGCTCGGTTTTCAGGCTGCCACATCCGAGCAAATGAGCGACTTTCGCCGTTTTCAAACCGCGCTGCCCATGCCCAACACCGCCGTTTGGCAGCTATCGGGCAACACGCGTGATGATTTGCGCTTGCGCTTTTTGCCCGCCGCGCAATCTCCTAAGGCAGCCTGAAAACCCAAATCCACCCAACGATACGCGCCATTGTCGTGCAACAAAAAAACACGTTAAGCCCATCGCCTAACGTGTTTTTTGTTGCGCCGAATCTCGTTTTCAGGCTGCCTTTGCTATGCTATACAGCCGTTGGAAAAGACAGTATTGATTTGAAGTTTCTCCTTACGAGAAAATGTTTGGTGGGCATCTGATCTAATTACTGCTCCAAAGATTTCAAATCAGCATCTAATAGTTTTAAATAATGATCATTTACTATATTTATATTGCGATTATCCTTATGAGTCAAAGTTTCACTTGGTTGTTCAGAATATATTTTATCTTTAAGCTCAATATTACTGATGTCCTTAATTTTCTCTCCTATTTCTTTACTATCCAAGATAAATAACTTGATTTTATCTTTCACTGGTGGATAGCAAACACGAGTAAATATAGCCTGAGCCTCTCCATCTCCCTTACTTC
>CAUVGV010000118.1:0-7513 GCA_963551505.1 uncultured Kingella sp. | reverse complement strand
CAACCACGGTAATTGATATGACCGATGGCGTGGAGTTGGTGCGGCAGGGCAAGGGGGATGCGGGGTTGTTTGGGCTATGATGGGGGGGTGGAATAAAGGCAGCCTGAAAGTGGATAAACTGCTTTCAGGCTGCCTTGTCATACGTGGATGCGCATTATGGCGCGGGGGTGAATTTTATTTGTACGCCGTTTTTGCCGTGCAAAATCAAGGTTTGCCCGTTTACTTCGTAGCGCGACACACGTTTCATGGCGGTGGTAAACGCGTCTTCCAGTTGATTGTTTTCGCACAGCATGGCGGTGGATGTCATTTCGCCCAGTTTCAGGCTGCCTGATTTGCTGGCTTGCGCGTGGAAATTCATGTGATTGCAGCCCATGTAGGCGTAGGCGTTGGGCAGCTTTGTCCAATCCATTTTGGCGTTGGCGGGGATTTCGCCTTTAAAGCCGCTCAATTCGGTTAAATGCCATGCTTGGCGGATGGGCGCAGGCGCAGCCGATTGCGCGGCGGGCGCGGATTGCGGTTGCGCGGGCTTGGGTTGCGCCACGCTGTTGCACGCGGCGAGCAGTAAGGTTGCGCTAAATAGTGCGATGGATTTGTTGAACATCGTCTTTCTCCTTATTGATGCTTTCAGGCTGCCTGAAAGCGGTGGTTGAAATTTTTTACATTACTTTTTTCAACTGTTCTGTTAAGCCAGTTAGTGTAACAAATGTGAGTTGATACATACTACTTAGTGATTTGGCTTGTGCTTCATTTATATTTGCAACCAACAGAATAAAATTGTCGGCAGGAATATTCAAGCGTTTTCTTAAATTTAAATATTTATCTAAATTTTGACGGTATTCACCTGTTTTGCATTCAATCACAATTAGCTGTTTATTATGGGGCAAAAATAACACGTCCAATTCGTGCAAATCTTCGTTGGTAAAGCGAATTTTTGCACTACGGGCGCAAGAGAAGTTGTAATTTTTACCATATTGTTTAGCTAGGGTAAGTATTTCGTTGAGTGCAAACCATTCTAACCATGTACCGTTAAAAAATTGACGAATGGGTGTTGCGGCTTGCAGTTTTAGGTGTATCAACTTGTCTTGTTTTTGGTAGGTATAACGAGAAAATAGCGTATGGCTATAAAATTCACGACAGATATTGTTGATTTGTTGCGCTTCTTTTTGACTGTATTTTTTTAAGTCTAGGTTTAAGCCACTATGGTTATTACGGTAGTTCCACGCAATTTTGTTGAGAATATCTTGGAATATGGCGAAGTTTTTACCAATTTTTGCAGCAGCTTCGTCAAAATAACCACTCATATCTATGGCAGCGCAATCAAATTCAGGAGTAATTTGTTTATTTTTAAACCAATCAGTTAGTGGCTGGTGCTGCTCAATATTAGCAAGAATATTGGTGTCGGATAGTTTTACATTGTCCAAAGGGTTGCTTTGATTGTGTTCCTGCGCTTGTTGCTGTTCGGTTGGCTCTTTGTCTTGATTTTTCAAGGCATTGAGTTCACGCACAGCGCTTGCCCAACGGTCAATAATGTGTTGGATAAATGGCGCAGTCTCGTACACCGTTACATCTTGCCCGCAATTAGCGCATTTTGTTGGTGGCATACTGCGATGAATAATGTGTTCACTAATGAATTTGCAATGGTTACAACGATATACACCCATTTGGCATTTCCTTATTTAGTTGAGAAATTAGTGTGATTGAAGTTCGGACAGCATAAAGTTAAACCTGTTTTCAGGCTGCCTCAAAGATTTACAGCTGCTCAAACGCTTCTTTAAACACCTGCGCGCGATGGGCATAGCCTTGAAACATATCGTAGCTGGCGCAGGCGGGGGAGAGCAGCACGATATCGCCCGCTTGCGCGGCGGCGTGAGCGGCAGCAACGGCTTGCGGCAGGGTGTCGCAAAATTGGTGCGGCACGTTGTGCGCGGCGAGTTCGGTGGCGATTTTGGGCGCATCCTCTCCAATCAGGAACACGGCACGGGCTTTGTCTTGCAACACGGCGGCGAGCGGGGCGAAGTCTTGCCCTTTGCCTTGCCCGCCTGCGATAAGCACGATTTTTTCAGGCAGCCCTGCGATGGCGGCAACGGTTGCGCCCACGTTGGTGCCTTTGCTGTCGTCAATGTACACAATGCCGTCTTTTGCGCCGATTTTTTCTACGCGGTGGGGCAGGCCTTTGAAGGTTTGGATGTAGCGCACCAGTTCGCTGCGCGGGATGCCGATGGCTTCGCATAGGGCGATGGCGGCGAGCGCGTTGGCGGTGTTGTGGCTGCCTTGCAAGGGTATTTGGCTTTGCGCCATCAAGTCGCTATCTTGTTGTTTCAGGCTGCCTGAAACGGAGTCCAGCCAATAATCGGCGGCTTGTGCGAGCGAGAAATAACGGGTTTGCTGCGCGGGGCGGTGCATGGCGCGGCAGAAGGGGTCGTCGGCGTTGAGGATTTGCGTGCGGCAGCCGTTGAAGATTTGGTCTTTGGTGCGGGCGTAGTCCAAGAGGTCGTCGTAGCGGTTGAGGTGGTCTTCTGAGATGTTGAGGCAGGCGGCGGCTGCGGCGGCAAGGCAGGGCGTGGTTTCCAGTTGGAAGCTGGATAGTTCCAGCACCCACACATCGGCGCTTTTGCCTTGCCGTTGCAGCCATGCGTCTAACACGGGCGTGCCGATGTTGCCCGCGACAACGGTATCCAAGCCGCTTTGTTGGCAAAGATGCCCGACTAGGCTGGTGGTGGTGGTTTTGCCGTTGCTGCCGGTGATGGCGAGGATTTGGTCGCGTTGGTCGCGCAGCAGGTCGGCAAGGATGGCAACATCGCCTGTTACCACGCCGCCGCGTTGTTCAAATTCGCGGATTTCAGGCTGCCTGCGGCTGATGCCCGGGCTGAGGATAAGCATGGTTCGGTCTGCCAACGCGGTTCTCAGGCTGCCTGAAAGGGCGGGGAAGCGGGGGAACTGCGCGGCGAGTTCGGCTTGGCGCTCGGCGGTGAGCTGTTCATCGTAGGCGGCGACTTGGTTTGCGTCGATGTGGTCAAGATAGCGCAGGATGGAGATGCCTGTGCTGCCCAGCCCTGCCACAAGGATTTTTTGGTTGTTCATTTGGTACCTTCTTTGTGTTCGTAGGAAATGATGCCTGTTTCGCCTGTGGGCATTTCTTCCATGCCCAGCTCTTCTTTGATGCTGCGCGGTTTTTCGCGCTTGGCGGGGGCGGGCGATTCGGTTTCTTGCGGGGTGAGCTCTTGTTCGGCGGGGGCGATGCGCGGCTCGTTGGCTTCGTTTTCAGGCTGCATCGGTGGCGGGGTGTTGGCGGGGGCTTTGGCTGCGGCGTTATCTTCGGGGCTGGGCACTTGGGTGAGCCATTTGCCCGCGCTGCTTTGCGAGTAGGCGATGTCGCTTTGCGCTTCATCGCTCACGCCGACCACTTGGGCGAGGATTTTGCGCGTTTTGGCAGCCTGAACCGCCTCGCTGCGCCATGTTACGCCGTCGGCAGGCACGCCAAGCACGACTGTGCCGCCTACTTCCAGCGGGGTGTCGAGCGTGATGGGGATGCTTTTGCTTTCGGCTACGGCGTGTTTGCCGTCGTTGATGTAGAGCGCGAGACTGATGTAAACGGTGGAAACGGTGAAGTTGCCTTTGTTGGTGAGCGATACGCGGATATTGGGTTCGCCTGCGGTGTAGGAGAAATCGCCTGCTTTGATGACCACGTCTTCGCCTGTGCTGACGGAATCGTTTGCATCGCTGGCGGGCACGGGCAGCAGCGGGGCGGAGGCTTCTAGGTTGATTTCGGGCAGGGCAACGGGTGAGGCGGTGTTTTGGATGCCCGAGGCGCCCTCGCTCACGGCTTGGATGAAGCGGTAGCCGCCGTAGCCCATTGCGCCGAACAGCACAACGGCGATAGCGGCGACGACTTTGGTGTAAACGGATTTTTCTGCCATGTTGGACTCGCTTTCAGGCTGCGTGGGAAAAGGGGATTTTAACAAACGCAAAGGCAGCCTGAAACCCGATTTCTGGGTTTTCAGGCTGCCTATTGGTGTGCAAGATCAGGCTTACACCACGCCTTGCGCCAACATAGCATCGGCGACTTTGCGGAAGCCCGCGATGTTCGCGCCGTTTACATAGTTCACATAGCCGTCGGCGGCGGCGCCGTTTTCCACGCAGTTTTCGTGGATGTTCGCCATGATGTCAAACAGGCGTTTGTCCACTTCTTCCGCGCTCCACGATAGGCGGATGGCGTTTTGGCTCATTTCCAAGCCCGATGTCGCTACGCCGCCCGCGTTGGAGGCTTTGCCGGGAGCGTAAAGGATTTTGGCTTGGGTAAACGCTTCTACCGCACCCAAAGTGGAGGGCATGTTCGCGCCTTCGGCAACGCATTGCACGCCGTTTGCCAATAGGGTTTTGGCGGCGGCTTCGTCCAATTCGTTTTGGGTGGCGCAAGGCAGTGCGATGTCGCAGGGCACGCCCCATGGTTTTTGGTCGGCGAAGTATGCCAAGCCTTGTTCTTTGGCATACACCGACAGGCGTTCGCGGCGTTCGTTTTTCAGTTCCAGCAGCGCGGCAACGTGCGCCTCGGTCATGCCGCTGTCGGGGAATTTCACAAAGCCGTTGGAATCGGACACGGTGAGCACTTTTGCGCCCAGTTGGATGGCTTTTTCGCAGGCGTATTGGGCAACGTTGCCGCTGCCTGAAACCACCACGCGCTTGCCAGCAAACTGCTCGCCGCGCGTGTGCAGCATGGATTGGGCGAAATACACGCAGCCGTAGCCCGTGGCTTCGGGGCGAATCAGGCTGCCGCCGTATGCCAAGCCTTTGCCGGTGAGCACGGAGGCAAATTCGTTGCGCACGCGTTTGTATTGCCCGAACAGGAAGCCGATTTCGCGCCCGCCCACGCCAATATCGCCTGCGGGCACATCTAAATCCGCGCCAATGTGGCGGGAAAGCTCGGTCATAAACGCTTGGCAAAAGCGCATCACTTCGGCATCGGATTTGCCTTTGGGGTCAAAATCGGAGCCGCCTTTGCCGCCGCCCATGGGCAAGGTGGTGAGCGCGTTTTTGAAGACTTGTTCAAAAGCGAGAAATTTTAATACGCCTAAATCAACGGTGGGGTGAAAGCGCAAGCCGCCTTTGTAGGGCCCGATGGCGGAATTCATTTGAATGCGGTAGCCACGGTTTACTTGCACATTGCCCTTGTCGTCCACCCAAGACACGCGAAACATAATTACGCGTTCGGGCTCAACCAAGCGTTCCAGCAAGCCATGTTGCAAGTATTTGGGATTTTTTTCCAAAAATGGTTTCAGGCTGCCAAACACTTCTTCAACGGCCTGATGAAACACGGCTTGATTAGGGTCGCGTTGTTTAATTGTTTGAAATAGCGTATTTAAATCGCTCATTTAAGGCTCCTTACTAACAGGTTGGAAAGCGGCTACTATACTAATGTTTAAAATCGTTTGCAAATCTTAACAATAGCTTTGCACCGTTTGCCACTGCAATATTAGGCAGCCTGAAAAGGCTAGGGCGAGCGGATAATGATTTTCGCGGCGGATTATGTGTTAGAAAATAACAAATATAAGGCAAAATTTGCGCGTTTATGCTTTTTGTAAAATAACATTGTTAACGCGATTGGCGCTTTCAGGCTGCCGCTCTCTTGCCATCGCCGCGCGGGGCGCAATGTTAAAATAGCACGATTATTTATCCAAAGGCAGCCTGAAAACCATGTCTGATTTATTCTCCCAAACCCCCGCCGCCCCGCTTGCCGAACGCCTGCGCCCGCAGTCGCTGGATGAAGTGCTGGGGCAGGAACATCTAACCGGCGCGGGCAAACCGCTTGCTGTTGCGCTGGCGAGTGGCGAGCCGCATTCCATGATTTTATGGGGCAGCGCGGGCATCGGCAAAACCACGCTGGCGCGGATTGTGGCGCAGGGTTTTGACGCGCAATTTTTGCCGATTTCCGCCGTGTTTTCCGGCGTGAAAGAAATCCGTGAAGCCATTAGCCAAGCTGAAATGGCATGGCAGCGCGGCAAGCGCACGATATTGTTTGTTGACGAAGTGCACCGCTTTAACAAAGCCCAGCAGGATGCCTTTTTGCCGCACGTTGAAAGCGGGCTGATTACCTTTATCGGCGCGACCACCGAAAACCCATCGTTTGAAGTGAACGCCGCCCTGCTGTCGCGCGCCCAAGTTTATACGCTCAAACCGCTCAATCCCGATGCGCTCGCCCAGCTGTGCGACAAGGTTTTCAGGCTGCCTGAAAACGCGCAAATAAGCATCACGCCCGAAGCGCAGCAGCTCATCATCCAACACGCCGACGGCGACGCGCGGCGGCTGTTGAACACGCTGGAACAAATCATCCGCGCCGCGCAAACGCAACACATCACCGAAATCAACAGCGAATTGATGGCGCAAACGCTCGGCAGCCAGCTGCGGCGGTTTGATAAAGGCGGCGAAGCGTTTTACAACCAGATTTCCGCGTTGCACAAATCGGTGCGCGGCTCGCATCCCAACGCCGCGCTGTATTGGTTTTGCCGCATGATAGACGGCGGCGCAGACCCGCGCTATCTCGCCCGCCGCATCGTGCGCATGGCATGGGAAGACATCGGGCTTGCCGACCCGCGCGCGCTACAAATCGCCAACGACGCAGCGGCAAGCTACGAGCGGCTGGGCAGCCCCGAGGGCGAACTGGCGCTGGCGCAGGCGGTGCTGTATCTGGCAGCAGCGGCAAAATCCAACGCAGGCTACACTGCGTTTAACCAAATGCGCCAGTGGTGGTGTCCTAAAAAGTATGCTGCTTGTCTTTTTAGTAATTCAAATTAGCCAAATTCCGCTGTTTTAACAGGAAATTTTGCACGATAGAAATGCCGTTATTGGCTTGACGTTTTATGTCAGCATACTTTTTAGGACACCACCGCGCCAGTTTGTGCGCGAACACGGCAGCGCAGCCGTGCCCGTGCACCTGTGCAACGCGCCCACCAAGCTGATGAAGGAACTGGGCTACGGACGCGACTACCGCTACGCCCACGACGAACCACACGCCTACGCCGCAGGCGAAAACTATATGCCCGACGGCATGGACGAGCCTGATTTCTACCAGCCAACCGATCGGGGCTTGGAGATTAAGATTGGCGAGAAACTGGCGTGGCTGCACCAGTTGGATGAAGCGGCGGGAAGTGATGAATAAATATTTTCAGGCTGCCTCTGATGATTTGAGGCAGCCTGAAAAACCATGTTTTAACATTAGAACCTGTATTCACTATTTTCATAGGCATCTTTTATGCCCTAAAAACGTGGCTACTGCGTTAGAAATGCGCGCAAGGTGTTTAACTTTGCTGCGCTTTTTGTCTTGTATCCACGCTTTTATGTCATCAAACCTACCTATGCAAATAGTGAATACAGGTTCTTATTTCTGGAAACCCATTATGGTCAATTTTTATCAAAAACTCGACATCAAGCCCCATGCGGCATCGGCGCATATTCAGTCTGAAACCTTTGCAAAACCCCCAAAAACCCCGCAAATTCCCCCACCCCACCATGACCAGCT
>CAUVGV010000117.1:0-7537 GCA_963551505.1 uncultured Kingella sp. | reverse complement strand
TTTTGCTTACGCCAAGAAAGCCTGCGAGCGGTTTTTAGAACTCCATCCTGAGCAACAATACCGCGATTTCTTAAATCAGATTTTAGATAATTGGCAACCGCTTGGGGTAGATACATTTCCAACTGAATAGCTAGCTTTTAAATGAAGCAAGAAAAAATAATGTAATAATTAGGGATGCAAATGGAAAAATATATAAATGAAAATAGGAAGATTTATTTTTGTAAAGGATGGTTTTTTGCACGGAAAAAAGCTATTGAAATATTAACTCCAAAACAAGCAATGGCTTTACATAATAAAGGTAAAGAATACACAGTTTTGGTAGATTCTGATACTCACCCAAGCTGCGTTCTTACTATTTTACCTTATCAAGATAGACCAAAATTTATTGAAGTTGGCTTTCTAGATGAATGGTTGCGTAAATATTTGGTCTATTCTTTTGAAGAAATAGAATCAAATAAGTTGTTTTTGGTGCAAATAAACTATCGAGAATATCCAGATGAAGATACAGATGAAGTAATTAGTGCTATGCTGCAATTCCATCATAGCAATGGCATTGCTGATTGCATTGAATGGTTTACTGATGAAGAAGGTAAAGAAGTACAAGAAACTTTTAATATGAAAGTTGATTTAGCACCTTTGTATTCAAGTTTTCCAAAATTTGGTGAATATGATGACCTGATTAGATTAGAACGGAAATAAGCGACAAAAAAATCAGTTTTAATTTTTTATTTTTTTAATAAAACTGACAAATCCCGATTGCGCACCCGCAACACATCTTTCTTATCATCATAAGTCAATCGGTAATCGGGCAAATCATTGCTGGCGACCAATGAACGAACGGCACGGCGAAACTCTCGTAGCGTAGCCATGCTGCCCGATTTTTTATGCAATGTTCCCAGAGAAATGAGCTATTCTTTTTGTTTTCCACAATGTTTAGCACATAGCTCAGCCCGAAAATCTTGCCCAACTGCCATCCGCGCATGAAGCATTGGCAGCACGACGACATCTTGGCAACGCAGCCGCACCGCCCATTTTCAGGCTGCCTCAATCGCCCCCACCACAGGCAGCCTGAAATGGTAATAGAGCGTCAGCAGTGCCAACATCACGGCAACCAACGCACAGCCCATTCAAGCAACCATCTGGCGACGAGCCGTCGCCGCTCCATTTTAGATTTCAGGCTGCCCCAACCACCCCTTATAATAGGCAGCCTTGCCCCTTTGTCCAAATCTTTGATTTGGGTATAAGTGAGCATCTAAATCTTTGATTTAGCCATGCGAACTTATGCAAAGCCAAAGGGGTATACCACAGCGCAACGCGCAAGGTTGAAACCCATTTTTAACCCACGCCCAAGGAGCAACCCATGACCACCTACCTTATCACAGGCGCAAACGGGCAAGTCGGCAGCCAACTCGTGCGCCAACTGCAAGCCCAGCCCAACGCCACCCTTATCGCCACCGACCGCAACACGCTAGACATCACCGACCGTACCGCCGTGTTTCAGGCTGCCCAACGCCACCGCCCCAGCATCATCATCAACGCCGCCGCCCACACCGCCGTTGATAAAGCCGAAAGCGAAGCCGACCTCGCCCGCGCCATCAACGTGGACGGCACGCGCCACCTCGCCGAAGCCGCCCAAGCCATCGGTGCAGCGTTTCTACACATCTCCACTGACTATGTGTTTGACGGCAAAGGCGAAGCCCCCTACCGCGAAAGCGATGCCACCGCGCCGCAAAGCGTATATGGGCAAACCAAGTTAGACGGCGAAACCGCTGCGCTTGCCGCCTGCCCGCGCACCATCGTCTTGCGCACCGCATGGGTGTTTGGCGAACACGGCAACAACTTCGTGAAAACCATGCTGCGACTCGGGCGCGAACGCGACACCCTCGGCATCGTTGCCGACCAACACGGCGCGCCCACCTACGCAGGCGACATCGCCGCCGCGCTGATTACCATCGCCCAACACATCGCCGCAGGGCAACCCACCGAATACGGCGTGTACCACTTTTCAGGCAGCCCCTACACCAGTTGGCATGGCTTTGCCAGCGAAATCTTCCGCCGCGCAGCCGAGCAAAACCTGCTGCCGCGCATTCCCACGCTCAACGCCATCGCCACCGCCGACTACCCCACTCCCGCCCACCGCCCCGCCAACTCGCGCCTCGATTGCAGCAAAATCCAAGCCGCCTTCGGCATCGCCCCCAGCGACTGGCAAGCCGCATTAGGCAGCCTGAAAGATTATGTTTGAGCAACCGCCAATCGGACAACAAACGCCGTAGGTCAATATCACGACCTACGGCGTTGGTTTTGGGGCTGAGGATGGCAGCTTGAAACCACTGCAAAATAATCTGGCATATAGGACAAAAAAGGTGCTATTTCCAAGGACAAATTTCTTATTGGACAAAATAGGTGCTACTCACCATCAGAAACAGAGAAATAATCCTTAATAAACCTAACTTTATTGTCCTTACTCATGCCATGATGACACGCCAAATGCCGTTTCAAACCCGCAAACGCGCCATCCAGCAAATTGGTGGTGTTGTGTATGCCTAATTCAGGATATTTCTCAAATACAAACAGGTCATCCAAGTTCCGCTTTAAGCTGGAATACGCGCTTCTGAGTTTCTGATGGGTATAGCGTGATTTGCCTGTTTCGGGATGGATGGTGCGTTCGTTCAGGTAGTTTTTGTATTGCTCAGACCATGCTTTTAGGTTGCGTTCAAACATGATGCCGAAGCTGCGCCCGAAGTAGGAGGTGTCCATAATGACATTGACTGTTGCAGGGGAAACGAAATGTGCTTCGGTTTGAGCTTTTTTGAGGTACCTAAGAATGGTTTGCCGAGTGCATCCGTAAGTTTTAGCAAGCTGGGCTGCGGTTTGTTTGCCTGCGCTGTATGCCTGCCATATTTCTTGCGGATTAAGTCGTCTGCCGCCATCAAACTGTCTGCCGCAGGTGTGGCATTTATAGCGTTGACATCCGTTTCTGCAACCGTTCTTTTTGACTTGTTTTGAGCCGCAGAAAAGGTATTTTTTGTGTTCAAAGCCTTTTACTCCACTTAAAGCCTTATAGGATAAGGCTTGTAGGGATTTTTAGCCTCCATTTTGTTACTTACGCCGGTAAATGAGTTTTCAGGCTGCCTATTGTTGTTGATAGAAATAGGCAGCCTGAAAACCAAAAATGGAACGGCGACGGCTCGTCGCCAATATGTTTACCCAACCCGCTAAAATATTGGCAAATCATCCTACTCTATTTTCAGGCTGCCTCATCCCATCAACATGAGGCAGCCTGAAACCCCATCCACACCACAGCCCAAACAAAAACCGATGATCTACCCAATCATCGGTTTCCTTGTTGCAATAATCAATCCTCAATCACATCATCTTCATTTTCCGCCAACAGCGCACGCAATTTTTGCATCGCCTTCGCCTCAATCTGGCGAATCCGCTCCGCAGAAACACCAAATTCAGCCGCCAGCTCATGCAGCGTTAAACCGCCATCATCCTGCAACCAGCGCGTTTCCACAATACGACGGCTACGGTCATCCAACTGCGCCAGCGCGTTTTGCAGCCCTTCCGTTTGCAACGCATAATGCGCCTTTTTCGCCAACTGCTGGCTCGGCTCGCTATTGGCATCGCTCAACCAATCAATCGGCGCAAAATTGTTGTCGTCATCATCGCTGTTGTCCGCCAACAACGCCACATCATTGCCCGTCATGCGTTGTTCCATCTCCAACACATCCGACAGCTTCACGCCCAAATCATCCGCAATATCCTGCGCCTCTTTCGGGCTTAACGCGCTCAAACTTTTACGCATACTGCGCAAATTAAAAAACAATTTGCGTTGCGGCTTAGTGGTGGCGATGCGCACCAAACGCCAGTTACGCAAAATAAATTCGTGAATTTCCGCCTTAATCCAATGCACCGCAAACGAAAACAAGCGCGCACCATGCGTGGGCTCAAAGCGTTTTACCGCCTTCATCAAGCCCACATTACCCTCTTGAATCAAATCCGCCTGATTCAAACCATAGCCATCATAACCACGCGCGATGGACACCACCACGCGCAAATGCGACAAAATGAGCTGTTTTGCCGCTTCCAAATCGCCGCGCAATTGCCGTTGCGCCAACGAAGTCTCCTCTTCCAATGTCAGCATGGGAATGCTGTTTACTGTGTGAATATATTGCTCCAAGCTGCCATGACCGCTTGGGATAGAGAGTGCAAAAGCGTTGTTCATCTCAATATTTTTCCTTATTTTTAAACCATACTGCTTTACTCAGATTTCGGCGAATTATACGCCAGTTGGCATATAGATTGAATTTTTAAATCGTTAAACCGCGTAAAAACATAAATCTTTATTGCACCCCCTTTCAGGCTGCCTCAACGCCGCAGCCTGAAAAACGCCTGCAACTGCTGCCGCGCCTCATCGGCTAACACCCTGCCTAATATCGCCGTGTGCTGATTTAATTGCTTGTTTGCAAACAGATTAAGCACGCTGCCCGCCGCCCCTGTTTTCGGTTCATTAGCCGCAAAAATCACCCGCGCCACCCGCGCCTGAATCATCGCACTCGCGCACATCGCGCACGGCTCCAACGACACATACACATCGCATTCATTCAAGCGATAATTGCCCAACGCCTGCCCCGCCGCCGCCAACGCCTGAATCTCCGCATGATGGCTGATGTTGCAATCCACCACGCAACGATTATGCGCCTGCGCAACCATTTCGCCACAATGCACCACCACCGCGCCCACAGGCACTTCACCCAATCGCGCCGCTGCGGCAGCCTGAAACAGCGCGACACGCATCCATCGTTCCATTTCGTCTTGCGGCGGAAACAGCGCAACAGGCGGCATTTCGCGCAACTGCTGTTCCCAATAAGCACGCTCCTGCGCAGAAAGCTGCTGCACCGTTTTCAGGCTGCCTAACGCCACCAATTGCCAAAACACGCTTTGGGTTACGCTCAAACCCAACTGCTTCAACAGCAAAAAAGCGCGGCAAGGATTCATCGCTTGCACATCCTGCGCGGTATGCACATTCAACTGGGCTAAGGCTTGGATGACTGTGGGCGCAAGCGGCGGCGTAGTGAGCTTCATAACAGGCAGCCTGAAAACAAAAACAAGGAAACCTGCCAAACAGATTTCCTTGTTTTTTCATTGAGATTAAGCCAAAGCAGCTTTCGCTTTTTCAACCAATTGAGCAAAGGCAGCTTTATCAAATACAGCCAAATCAGCCAATACTTTGCGATCCAGTTCAATTGCAGCACGTTTCAAGCCGTTCATGAATTTGCTGTAAGACAAACCATTCAAGCGAGCACCTGCATTGATACGCGCAATCCACAGTTGGCGGAATTGGCGTTTGCGTTGACGACGGTCGCGGTAAGCGTATTGACCTGCTTTCATCACCGCCTGTTTGGCGATGCGATAGACATTTTTACGACGACCACGATAGCCTTTGGCTAACGCAATCACTTTTTTATGACGAGCACGAGCGGTAACACCGCGTTTTACGCGTGGCATAGTTTAACTCCTTTAAGCGTAGGGTAACATTTTTGCGATGGAAGCCATATCGCGCTCATGCACCAAAGCGGTGCCGCGCAATTGACGTTTTGTTTTAGTGGTTTTTTTAGTCAAAATATGACTTTTGAACGCATGACCGCGTTTTACGCCACCGTTACCCAGTACTTTAAAGCGTTTTTTCGCGCTAGACTTGGTTTTCATTTTAGGCATAGGAAAACTCCATTCATTTTATAAGATAAGGCATCGGGCGTTTGCTATGCAGCAATGCTTAAAACCCGAAACCACGGTTTTATGCCGCTAGAAAAAACATTTTCCTGACGCGGCGTGTATCAGGAAAATGCGAGATTATACGGTTATTTTTTCTTGGGTGCAAGCATCATCACCATTTGGCGGCCTTCCAGCTTGGGGAAAGATTCAATTTGCGCTTCTTCTGCCACATCGGCTTTCACACGCTCCAAAAGCTGTGCGCCGATTTGTTGGTGCGCCATTTCGCGCCCACGAAAACGCAAGGTAATTTTGACTTTGTCGCCATCGGTTAAAAATTCGCGCACTTTTCGCATTTTGATGTTGTAGTCGCCATCGTCTGTGCCAGGGCGGAATTTGATTTCTTTGATTTGGACTTGCTTTTGCTTTTTCTTGGCTTCGTCGCGTTTTTTGGATTGTTCGTATTTGTATTTGCCAAAGTCCATCAGTTTGCAAACAGGCGGCTTGGCAGTGGGGGAAATTTCTACCAAATCAACGTCTTGTTCTTCTGCCATAGACATGGCTTCTTTTAGGCTCACAACGCCAAGTTGTTCGCCGTCGCCACTGATTAAGCGCACTTCTTTGGCGGTGATTTCGCCGTTGATTCGTGCTTCGCGTTCTTGCTGTGCGATGATGAATGCTCCTATAAAGGTTGATGTTTCAGGCTGCCTTGATGCAACCTGCTGAATGAAAGGGCGTATTTTAAGCGTTTTGTATGGGTTTTGTGAAGTTTGTTTAAGATTTTTGTCGCCATAGGCAGCCTGAAACAGGTTTTTCAGGCTGCCTATTAGCGTGTTGTTAAAACTCTGCTTTCAATTCTTCTTGCAGACGTGCAATAAATTCTTCCTCTTTCAGGCTGCCTAAGTCTTCGGCTTTTTTGCGCACGGCAACTTGTCCGTTTTCCATTTCCTTATCGCCAATCACGATTTGGTAGGGATAGCGTTGCGAGCTGTTGTCGCGGATTTTGTAGCCGATTTTTTCGTTGCGCAAATCCAACTCGGCGCGGAAGCCTGCGGCTTGCAGTTTGGCAACCACTTGGCGGCAGTAGTCGGCTTGTTTTTCGGTGATGTTCATCACCACCATTTGCACGGGGGCGAGCCACAGCGGGAACGATCCTGCGTGTTGTTCAATCAGGATGCCGATAAAGCGTTCCAGCGAGCCTAAAATGGCGCGGTGTAGCATCACAGGGCGGGCGCGGTTGTTGTCGCGGGTAACGTATTCGGCATCCAATCGTTCGGGCAACACGAAATCAAGCTGGATGGTGCCGCATTGCCATGAACGGCCGAGCGCGTCTTTGATGTGGTATTCCACTTTGGGGCCGTAAAACGCGCCTTCGCCTTCCAGCTCCTGCCATGTTACGCCGCAGGCGGTGAGCGCGTCGCGCAAGCCTTGTTCGGCTTTGTCCCAAATTTCGTCGCTGCCTGCGCGTTTTTCGGGGCGCAGGGAGAGTTTGATGCTGACATCGTGAAAGCCGAATTGGCGGTAGATTTTCATCACAAGCTGGTTAAACGCGCGGGTCTCTTCGGCGATTTGGTCTTCGGTGCAGAAAATGTGGGCATCGTCTTGCACAAAGCCGCGCACGCGCATCAGGCCGTGCAATGCACCGCTGGGCTCGTTGCGGTGGCATGAGCCAAACTCTGCCAAGCGCATCGGCAAGTCGTTATACGAGCGCAAGCCGTGGTTGAAAATTTGCACATGACCGGGGCAGTTCATCGGTTTGACGGCGTATTCGCGTTTTTCGGATTGGGTGGTGAACATATTGTCTTTGTAGTTCGCCCAATGC
>CAUVGV010000116.1:0-7549 GCA_963551505.1 uncultured Kingella sp. | reverse complement strand
TGGAGAAAACAAAAGATGCAGCCTGAAACCGTGTTGGCGTTTTCAGGCTGCCTTAATGGTCTGATTTAATTATTGATTACGCAAATCCATAATATCGCGCCAGCCATCGTTGGTTTTCACCAGCGTGGCGTGTTTGGTTTGCGTTTGGTTTAAGCCGTTGTAATACGGGCTGTCTTTGAGCAATTTTTTCGCCCAACGTTCCGCGTTGATTTTCGCTTCGTAAGACACTTGGGTAACGGTTACGCCGTTGCTGGGGGTGGGCGCGGTGAAGAAATTGATTTTTTCCACCTTTTCGTTGCCAATGCACATCAAGGCTTCTTGGTTGGGCAAAGGCTGGAATGCTTGTTCACCTTTTGCCGTGAGCGAGTAAACCATATAGCGAATGGCAGCATCGCCCTCGCCCTCGCGTTGTTCCTTATCGCGGCGATACAAGCCCGCATCGGTGAGCACTTCCATTTGGTCAATCGCGGTTAAATTGGCGCGTTTGCCATTGTCTTGGCGTTTCACCAGCTTAACTTCGGGCGAGCCCAGCACAGGGTTATCGCCCTCTTTGCGCGTATCCACGGTAAGCTGAAACGGCACGCACACCGAATGAAATTTTACCGACGCATCCACCGCTTTTTGCACGGTAGATTTAGACAATTTGTCGCCGCCACCGCAAGCCGCCAATAACAAAACGCTGCTCAAAACCCACAATTTTTTCATAATTCACTCCGTGTTTACAAAAGTTTGCGAAAGCAGCAAGGATAACGGCAAAACCCGCCTGCGACAAGACAAAAATGGCATGATTTCGTACAATGTCGCATTATTTGCAAGGAAATGTAAACATGGGAAATGTAAACATGACCATCCAACTCTACGGCATCCCCAACTGCGCCACCGTGAAAAAAGCCCGCGCATGGCTAGATGAACACCACATCGCACACGAATTTATCAACTTCAAAACCCAAGCCCCTACGCGCGACTGGCTTTCAGGCTGCCTCAAACAAGTCGCCTTGGATACGCTGCTCAACAAACGCGGCACCACATGGCGCAAGCTCACGCCCGAGCAGCAACAAGAAGCCAACAGTGAAGAGGGCGCAATCGCGCTGATGATGGCGCAGCCCAGCGTGATTAAACGCCCCGTGTTGGTTTGCGGCGGGCGCATTGAAGTCGGTTTTGATGCGGATAAATACGCCGCGCTGTTTCAGGCTGCCGCTTAACATCCACCCAAAGGCAGCCTGAAACCATGCCCCCCATGCCCATCTTGTTCATTGCCGATTTGCACCTCTCCGACCACACGCCCGGTCTCAACGCCCTGTTTGCCCGATTTCTGCGCGATTGGCAGGGCAAAGCCGCCGCGCTTTACATCTTGGGCGATTTGTTTGACGCATGGACGGGCGATGACGACGACAGCACCACCGCCGCCCAAGTGGCGCAGCAGCTTGCCGCCTTTGCCGCCTATGCCCCCGTGTACTTTATCGCAGGCAACCGCGATTTTTTGCTGGGCAAACGCTACGCCGCCCAATGCCGCATGACGCTGTTGCCCGAAAACCAAATCGTTGAATATTTTGGCAAAACCATTTTGCTCACCCACGGCGATGAAATGTGCACCGACGATACGGGCTACCTGCGCTACCGCAAAATCATGCGCAACACCATCGTGCAGAAAATCCTGCTGTCGCTGCCGTTTCGCACGCGCAAAAACATCGCCGCCAAGCTGCGCGCCGCCAGCCGCGAGCGCAAAAGGCAGCCTGAAAACTACGCCATCGCCGATGTAACCGAACAAGGCGTTCAGGCTGCCTTAACCCGCCATCCGCACGCGCAAATTATCATCCACGGGCACACCCACCGCCCCGCCTGCCACCGCCACACATTCCGCGGGCGCGAAATCAGCCGCTATGTGCTGCAAGATTGGTATGACGGCAAAGGCGGCTATTTGCTGCTAGACGAAAACGGCGTGCACGCGCATGGCTTGCCTGAGTAGTTTTCAGGCTGCCTTTGTTGCCCATTCAAAGGCAGCCTGAAAACCCAGTTCAACGAAATTATAGCGAGGCAAAATAACAACGACACAAGTAGGGTGTGTGGCTTTGCCACGCACGCGGTTTGCAAAATCTCAACCTAAGCCCGCGTGCCTGCGGCACACACCCTACACACTGCCATCAGCGACGCGGCATATTGTCCATATTGCGCAATTCATACACATTGCCATACGCCATTTGGCGACGCACCATCGCCACTCCATTGCGTTTCAGGCTGCCTTTGTTGCCTATTTAAAGGCAGCCTGAAAATCGCCCACACACCATTTTCAGGCTGCCCCATGAAACCCCACCGCACCCTTATCATCTCCGTGTTCATCGTTGCCAGCTGCGGCTTGGCGTATGAACTCATCACCGCCGCGCTGGCAAGCTATCTGCTGGGCGACAGCATCTTTCAATATTCGCTCATCATCGGGCTGTATCTGTTTGCCATGGGCATCGGCGCACACCTCACGCGCTACATCGCCGATAAAGACGTGCTGCACCGCTTTATAGAAATTGAACTGCTGGTGGGACTGATTGGCGGCATTTCCGCGCTGTTTTTGTTTACCGCGTTTGGCATCGCCGCCGCGCCCTTTCGCACGCTGCTGTATGCACTGGTTGCCGTTATCGGTACGGTAGTCGGCATGGAAATCCCGCTGGTGATGCGCGTGCTCAACGAGCAACAGCTTGAATTTAAAGACACCGTTGCCCGCGTGCTCACCTTTGACTACATGGGCGCGCTTGCCGTTTCGCTACTGTTTCCGCTTTTCCTTGCGCCCAAGCTCGGCATGGCACGTTCCGCGCTGCTGTTTGGCTTGCTCAACGCCGCCGTTGCCCTGCTCACCGCCCGCGTTTTCAGGCTGCATCTGCCGCGCTATCGCAGCCTGAAATGGCGTAGCCAAGCCGTTTTGCTGCTGTTGCTGATTGCCTTTATTTTTGCTAACCGCTGGGTGTTCCAAGCCGAGCAACGCTATTTTGGCGACCCTGTGGTGTTTGAAAGCCATTCGCCCTACCAACGGCTGGTGGTAACGCAATGGAAAGACGATACGCGCTTGTATATTAACGGCAATTTGCAATTCTCCTCGCGCGACGAAGCCCGTTACCACGAAGCCCTTGTCATCCCCGCCATGCAAGCCGCCGCGCAACACAGCCGCGTGTTGATTTTGGGCGGTGGCGACGGCTTGGCAGCGCGGGAAGTTTTGAAATATCCGCAAGTTCAACAAGTTACGCTGGTGGATTTAGACCCCGCCATGACGCGCACCTTCCAAACCGCCGCCAAGCTCGTTGCCCTGAACCAAAACGCACTCAACCACCCCAAGCTGCGCATCATCAACGACGATGCCGCGCAATGGCTGCAACACACCGCCGCGCAGTTTGACGTCATCATCATCGACCTGCCCGACCCCTCCAATTTTGCGCTGGGCAAGCTGTATTCCGTGCCGATGTATCGTCTGGTGGCGCGGCATTTGGCGGCGGGCGGCAAGCTGGTGGTGCAATCCACCTCGCCTTATTTTGCGCCCCATGCGTATTGGTCGGTGGTGGCGACGCTGGAAGCGGCGGGGCTGAAAACCGCGCCGTATCATGTGTATGTGCCCAGCTTCGGCGAATGGGGTTATGTGTTGGCGGGCGCAGAAGCCGATTTCAGGCTGCCCATCCGCGTGGACGTGCCTACCCGTTTTTTGAACGCGGCGGAAATGGCGCAAATGTTCCGCTTCCCCGCCGACATGGCGCGGCGCGAGGTTGAGCCAAATTATCTGAATAACCAAAAATTGGTGGCGTATTTTGAGCAGGATTGGGCGAATGTGATGCGGTGATGAACGCGGAGTAGGTTTTCAGACTGCCTTTGCGGCGAGACAGAGGCAGCCTGAAAATATTTTTGAGCATAACAGGAGAGAACGATGAAACAACTACCTTGGAACGAAGCCGCAGTCATCAGCGCGTTGGCTGCGGTGTTATCGTGGATTTATCCGCCGTTTATTTGCTTTATCGGCGTGGGCGGCGTGTGCGCAGCAACTTTTGGCGGCATTGCCTTGCTGGAATTGCGCGAAACGCCCGCGCGCGGGCTGGCTTTGGCGCGATTGGGCTGGTATGCAGGCTGGATAAACATCGCGGCGTATGTGTATTTGATGGCGGGCTTGGTTCGGCAGTCCGTTTATGGCGGCTAGGCGGTTGGGATAGGTGGTCAGGTTTCAGGCTGCCTTAACGCAACCGCATAGGCAGCCTGAAAATTCAATTCGCCAAAGATGGATAATGGCAAAAGGCAGCCTGAAAGGATGCTTTCAGGCTGCCTTTTAATCTGGACTACGCTTCCCCGCACACTTCCAACGCTCCGCAAAATCCCGCCACGTGTTCGGGCAGATATTGTTCCACCACCGCCCGCGCGTCTTGCGACCATGCTTCGGCAAACTCGTACTCATCGTCATCGCAAAAAATTGCCCGCCCGCTGTTTTTGTATGCCGTTTCCAACTCGCGCAACGCCGCCAGCGTTTGCATAAAACCTGCCAAGCTCGGGGCGACAGGCACGCGTTTGTCCAACGTGCCGTAGCCCGTGGGCAGCCAAAATACGGGGCATTCGGGGCAGGCGGTGTCGGCAAACAGCACAGAATCGTCAATCAGCCGCGCGAAAATCACCCAGCTTGGCTGCCAGCCCTTTGTGGGTGCAAGCTCGTGGGTTTTGCTGTCCACGCCGATAGACCAGCCTTCGGGGGCATCTGCCAATTCCTCGTATTCCAGCCACACGAATAAGCCATCCAGCAGCGGCAGGAAGCCGTAGCTTTCGCTCAATTCGCCGATGCGGATATGGCGGTAAAACTCGCCCAGCGCGCCCATGTTTTCGGGCAGTCCGCCTATCGGCGGTAGTTCGCTGTGCGGCACGCGGTGTGCGCTGTAGCCGATGCCGTTGGGAAAATAGGGCTGCGGCGGCAGTTCGCGCGGTTGGGGAAGGTATTGCAGGTGGAACAGGCGGGCGAAGTGTTTTAGGTTCATGGGTTGTCCTTTCGCAAAGGGGTTGGGCCACCTGAAAACGAACGGAGTGAGTTTCAGCGGAGCTAAAACGAGCGCAGCGGGTTTCTGCGAAGCTAAAAGGGTTGAGGCAGCCTGAAAACGTGAAATCTTGTTTTTGGCTTGTTTTCAGGCTGCCTCACCACCTTGCTGCGCCTGCGCCCACTCCACGGCAGCAGTAACCGCGGCTTTGGCTTGCGGGCTGTTTTTCCAGCAGCTTGAACCCGTGAGCAACGCGCCTTGTTGCAAAATATCGGTGGGGTCTGCCGCTGCCAGCTTGGCAACATCGTCCAGCCCCATTTGCTGCAAACGCTGCAACACGGTTTTGCCCACGCCTTTTACGGCGAGCAGGCTGGCGGTTTGGGTGTCGGTGAAGGGCATGGTTGTTCCTTTGTGGCGGTGGAGAATGTGCGGGCAGCCTGAAAAGCATTTTTCCGTTTTCAGGCTGCCTCTTTTCACTGGGCAGATGGATTGAAATACTGAACAAACTCTTTTGCGCTCGGGCAGTTGGGGTGTTGTGCAGCGCGTTCAATGGAGAAATCCCAATATTTCGCCATACGGTTAGCGCAAATTAGTTTTGAACCCACGCCGCGCACACTTTTTTCACTGATAATTTCCCGAATGCGCTCCCAAGGTTTGTCTTGGGTCCGCTCGGGATATTCTTCATGAAATTGCTCAATTTTCAAAAAATTGCACATGGCTTGCGAATCTGCCAAATACCATGCTTCCAATGCTTTAATGGCGATAAATATAAATTCAATCTTCTCGTGTGATATGCGGTTGCGTACATTTTCGGCACAAGGATCATCTTCCAAATCAGTCAAAACAAATAATTTCTCCACACCTAAATTGGCAAATTCCGCCAAATGTGAATCCATATATTCAGGCAGCAGATTCCCCCGCCTTTTGCATCTTGTACTTTGACCAACTCAAAACCGCATTTGGAAAAGAAATCACGGAAATTTTGTGATGTTTCCAGCAATTTCTTTTCGCTTGCTCCTTCCACGATAAAGCCGATTTTTACCATGGCGAGCCTCCACCCAAAATATTGGTTAGCCAAGCGGTATCTAAGGGAATTTTGTTTTTATCCACGCTTGAACCCCGCAAACTTTTCACTTGTGTTGCTCCATTTTCCTGCTGCACAAAAAACAGTTCTTCCACTTCACTATTCCGTACCACAGATTCGCTATGCGTGGTCAGAATAACCGTGTGTTTGCCTGATTCTGCCATTTTGTCGCGAATAAAGCCGATAATCTCGCCAATGGCTTTGGGATGAATGCCGCGCTCGGGTTCTTCAATAATCGTGATGCCGTAATCGTTATAGCGGCTAAGAATGGCGGTTAGGATGCAAATCACATAAATTGTGCCGTCTGAAATCAGGTGCGCTGGGAACTGTTTGCCGCTGGTTTCGGTAAACGATAAGCCGACTGAGCCGTCCAAGCGGTTAGCAGAGGCGTTGATTTCTTGCATTTGTGGAACGATAAGTTCCAGCCATTCCATTAAGGTTTCGCGAAAATCATCGTCTTTTTCCAGTTTGGCGAGTACGGCGGCGATGTTGTTGCCATTGGGGTTAAGTTCATCTGAGTTGATGATGTCGCGGCTGGGATATTTGGCAACGAATGGATCAATGCGGAAAATTTTTATATTTGTTAAAAATTCATAAATATGATCACTGTTTTTAATATTTTTTAGTATTGAGTACGACAATTCACTATCAATTCTATCTTGAAAATTTTTCATTTTATCTAAAAAATTACTTGATAAATTTAAAATCTCTCTTAATTCTTTATAATTTATGTTATTTTCTAGTTTGTTAAATTTATTATCTATTTCTATTTGATGTTGCATCATGGCTTCAACTTCCTTTTCTAATTTTTCCATGTGATCCACGGTTGATATTACATCATCGTTAATTTTTATATATTCTATCAATTCCATTTTATTTGATATGTTTGCACGATATTCATATAATTACTTTCTTCAATTTGAATAACTATACCTATTGATTCTGGATTATTTATATTCTTTGGGCGGATATCTTCCGTTCCTCCAAAATCTTTAATTGCATGATTAACCCCATCACGCACTACCGCCCCAAAAAACGCTAACGCCTCCACCACATTACTCTTCCCCGCCCCATTCGCTCCAGCTAGTACCATCAAAGACGGCACATCTTCCAACACCAAATGCTCAATACTTTTATAGCCTTTAATTTCCAATCGTTTGATTTTCATCTTTCAACCTTTCTTTCTGTTATGTTCAGGCAGCCTGAAACGTGCAAAACGGGTTCAGGCTACCTGAAAAACTGTTTGGGCTGCGGTAGCGGCAGTAGGTCGGGCATTGATGCCCGACATTTTTCAAATTTGTCAGTGTTTGTCGGGCATGAATGCCCGACCTACGCTACGTTACTTTTCAGGCTGTCTCAGCCCGCCCCAATCAACGGCTAACAGGCTTATACCGAATCCGTTTCGGCTTCGCGCCCTCTTCGCCCAAACGGCGTTTTTTATCGGCTTCGTATTCCTGATAGTTGCCGTCGAAGAACACCCATT
>CAUVGV010000115.1:0-7596 GCA_963551505.1 uncultured Kingella sp. | reverse complement strand
ATTCCAACTACCGCATGATACGCGCCATCAAAAACCGCTTCGGCGCGGCAAACGAGCTGGGCGTGTTCGCCATGACCGAAACGGGCTTGAAAGGCGTGTCCAACCCCTCCGCCATTTTTCTGGCGAGCTATCGCGACGACGTGGCGGGCTCGTGCGTGTTGGTAACGCAGGAAGGCAGCCGCCCGCTGTTGGTGGAAATTCAAGCCCTTGTGGACGACGCGCACGGCTTCACGCCCAAACGCCTCACCGTCGGCTTGGAGCAAAACCGCCTCGCCATGCTGCTGGCGGTGCTCAACCGCCACGCGGGCATCGCCTGCTTCGACCAAGACGTGTTCCTCAACGCCGTCGGTGGCGTGAAAATCGGCGAGCCTGCGGCAGACTTGGCGGTGATACTGGCGATGCTGTCCAGCTTCCGCAACAAACCGCTGCCTGAAAAAATGGCCGCCTTCGGCGAGATTGGTCTCAGCGGCGAAATCCGCCCCGTACCGCGCGGGCAGGAGCGGCTGAAAGAGGCGGAAAAACTGGGCTTCAAACGCGCCATCGTGCCGAAAGCGAATCTGCCGCGCAATCAAAAGGAGTTTCCGAATTTGGAGATTTTCGGGGTGGAACGCTTGCAGGAGGCGGTAGGGTTGATGAGGGATTTGGCGGAGTGAGTAGGCAGCCTGAAACTTGGTTTTGCCGTTTTAGCTTCGCAAAAGCCCGCAAACTTGTTTTCAGGCTGCCTTGGATGGTGCGCGAAAGGCAGCCTGCGTAGCAAAGCGGAGTTGCAAAGCTAAAAGCAAAACCCGTTTGGTGTTCGCCAAACGATTTTTTTGGATGAATTGGTTTAGCTACGCTGAACAGCGTTTCAGGCTACCTCGGTGTTTGTAAAGCCCAAGAGGCAGCCTGAAACCTAAAATGGAGCGGCGACGGCTCATCGCCAAATAGTGTGTTCAACAGATATAGTGGAATAAATCAAGAAATATCTAATTCAATCGGTGCGTAGGGTGTGTGCCATAGGCACGCACGCGGGAACGGGCAAACCGCGTGCGTGGCAAAGCCACACACCCTACTCGTGTTGTTCTTACTTTGTCTTACTATATGTACAGGTTGGCAAAATGTCGGCGAGCCGCTGATGCTCCATCAGTTGCGGGTTTGGCAACGGTTTCAGTTTAAACAAGCCAACAAGGCAGCCTGAAAAAGCAAAACCCGTTTGCTGTGCTGTCAAACGGTTTTTTATGAATGAACAGCGTTTCAGGCTGTCTATGGCGTTTCGCCAACATTTCAACCTGCCTACTTTTGACGTATCCGCAAAAACACATTTGGCGTATCGTCAAAACCGCGTTCCCACCGATAAGATACTGGCTTACGATTCTTAACAAATTTGGGCAAAATCACGCCCAAACAATAAACAGATGCAGGCAGCCAACAAGGCATATCGCCTTTTCAGGCTGCCTTATCTATGCTCATCCACAAGGAACGCTTATGACCACACCCCCAAAATCGCCCGCCAATCGCCACTATCTCACCGTGTGGCGTTGGCATTTCTACGCAGGATTGTTCACCGCGCCTTTTCTGATGCTGCTCGCCGCCACAGGGCTTGCCATGCTGCTGTTTGCCAACATCACAGGGCGCGAGGGCGAGCGGATGCACGTTACCCCGCAAGCCGTGGTGCAGCCGCTATCCGTGCAAGCCGAAGCCGCGCGCCAAGCGATTAACCCCGATAGCGCCAGCGTGGTGCAATACATCGCGCCGCGCCAAGCCGATATGGTTGCCGTGTTCCGCGTAAACGACGGCAAAACCGCCACCATGGTTGCCATAGACCCCTACACCGCCCAAGTGCTGAAAACCTATCCGCGCAACAGCGATTGGTATCACCTGATGGACGAAATCCACAGCGACATCCTAATCGGCAAAACAGGCGATTTTCTGCTGGAAACCGCCGCCGCGCTCACCATCCTGCTGGTTATCACAGGCTTTTATCTGTGGATAAGCAAACAAGGCAGCCTGAAAAACGTGTTGTTCCCCAAATTGGGCGGCGGGCGCAGCACATGGCGCAGTTTGCACGGCGCAATTGGCGCATGGATAAGCCTGATTTTGCTGCTGTTTTGCCTATCGGGCATGGCATGGGCGGGCATTTGGGGCGGCAAAATGGTGCAATCGTGGAGTCAATTCCCCGCAGGCAAATGGGGCATAAAACCCACGCCCGAATCCGTGCTCACCCACGGCGACGCGCTGAACGACGGCAAAACCAAAGAAGTGCCTTGGGTGCTGGAACTCACGCCCATGCCGCAATCGGGCAGCACGCTGGGCAACAACGGCATCAACCCCAGCGAACCGATGACGCTGGAAACGGTGGACAGATTTGCCCGCGAAATCGGCTTTGCAGGACGCTACCAGCTCAACTTCCCCCAAGGCGAAACAGGCGTGTGGACGCTCACCCAAGATTCCATGAGCTACGATGCCAACAGCCCCTTTATTGACCGCACGGTGCACATAGACCAATACAGCGGCAAAATCCTTGCCGACATCCGCTACGACGACTACAACGCCTTTGGCAAATTTATGGCGGTGAGCATCGCGCTGCACATGGGCACGCTGGGCTGGTGGAGCGTGCTCGCCAACGCCGTTTTCTGCCTTGCCGTTATCGGCATTTGCATCAGTGGTTTGGTAATGTGGTGGAAACGCCGCCCCAGCAAAGTATTCGCCCTTGCGCCGCCGCCCAAACAGCCCGTGTGGTGGACGATGGCGATTCCCTTGCTCATCATCGCCGCCCTGTTCCCCACCGCGCTGGTCGCCATTGTTGCCATCTATCTGCTGGATTTTTTGCTGGTGTCGCGTAGTCAAACGCTGGCGAAGTGGTTTAAATAACCAGTTTAAATAACCACACGCGAATGCAATACAAGGCAGCCTGAAACGTGCTAACTATCGTTTCAGGCTGCCTTTAAGCGGATATATAAGGCAGCCTGAAATTTATCTTTTCAGGCTGCCCTTGACCTTGCCACGGGGTAAACCATTATATTGCGCACTTTCCAACTCATCCGCGAAAGGATAATCATGGCAACAACCACTTTAAACATTCAAGGCATGACTTGCGGCGGCTGCGTAAACAGCGTAACCCGCGTATTAACAGGCATAGCGGGCGTGAGCCGCGCGCAGGTGGATTTGGCGGGGGCGAAAGCGGTGGTGGAATATGATGCGGCGCAAACCAACCCCGCTGCACTGGCAGAGGCGGTGGACGATGCGGGGTATGAGGCGCAAGTGGCGTAATCTTGTTCTCAACAAAATAGGCAGCCTGAAAACGTGGAATGTGTTTTCAGGCTGCCTTTGTGTTGGGCGATATGGGGTTTGTATTGGTAGTTTGTAGGTCGGGCAACGGTTTCAACCTTGCGCTTTGCGCTGCGGTATACCCCTGAGCTTTGCATAAGTTCGCATAGCTAAATCATAGATTTAGATGCTTACTTAATACCCAAATCAAAGATTTGGACAAAGGAGCAAGGCTGCCTACTCTTTGGCGCGTTGCAGGTAAACGGTGGCTTCTTTTTGGCTATCGGATAGGGTGATGGGTTCGCTGTTGATGGTTTCGCCTGTGTCCAGTTGCACATAGCGGATGGTGTAGCTGCCTGCTTCTAGCGCGGTGAGCGGGAGTTGGCTGCGCTCTTCTATAAAGAATGTACGCAGGGGTTGGGGCTGGTTGGCTTGGTGGAGCTCGGCGAAGACATCGGAAGTGTTGCGGATGTTGTCCACAAATATGGTGAGTTGTTTGGTGGTGCTGCGGGTGAAGGGGTAGTTTTTGACGTAGCCTGAGGTGCTGGGGAAGGGTTCGCCGTTGGGCGCGGTGGTGGGGCGAACGTAGGCGCTGGGGGCTTCTTCGTTGGCAAGCGGTGGAGCGGTGGGATTGGCGGGCGCAACGGTGGGCGTGGCATCGTTTTCAGGCTGCGTTTCGCTATCTAGGGCTGCGCTGGCGGTTTCAGGCTGCGTGGTGGGGGCTTCTTCGGCGGCTTGGGTTTTAAGGTAGCTGTTGAGTTGCCAAAAAAACAGGGCGACAAGGGCGCAGCAGGCGATGATGAAGATGGGCTGCCAGAGTTTTTTGTGGGTGGATTGTTTGGTGGCGGGGGTTGGGCTGGGCTGAATGGGTTTTTCAGGCTGCCTTTGGGGTTGCGCGCTGGCTTGGGGCTTGGTGTGTGTGCGGATGGTGGTGTGTTGGGCGATGCGGGGGCGGGGGGCTTCTTGTTGTTGTATCCAGCGGTCGTGTTCGGCGCGTTGCTTGGGGTCGGATAGAACTTCGTAGGCGCGGTTGATGATTTGCATGATGCGGCTGGCATCTTCGCTGGGGTTTAAATCGGGGTGGTATTGCTTGGATAGGCGGCGATAGGCTTGGCGGATGGTTTGTTCATCGGCATCGCGGGGGATTTGTAGGTTGTCGTAATGGGTTCGCATAGTGTGATGGGGTGGGGTTATTGGGCTTGCTGTGAAAGGCGTGAATGGGTTTTCAGGCTGCCTATTATGTTTTCAGGCTGCCTATGTGGCAGTAGTAACGGCGCGGATTAGGGCGAAACGCTGGCTACGCCTTGGTTGGCAAGAGCATCGGCGCGTTCGTTTTCGGCGTGCCCTGCGTGCCCGCGCACCCATTGCCATTGGATTTGGTGTTGGGCGGCGAGTTGGTCTAGCTGTCGCCATAGGTCTTCGTTTTTAACGGGCTGTTTGGCGGCGGTTTTCCAGCCGTTTTTTTTCCAGCCGTGTATCCATTGTTCCATGCCGTTTTTGACATATTGCGAGTCGGTGTAAATGACCACGGCGCAGGGGCGTTTGAGCGCGGCAAGCCCTTGGATGATGGCGGTGAGCTCCATGCGGTTGTTGGTGGTGTGCGCTTCGCCGCCAAATAATTCTTTTTCGTGGCTGCCATAGCGCATCAGCACGCCCCAGCCGCCTTTGCCGGGGTTGCCTTTGCACGCGCCATCGGTGTAGAGCGTTACGGTTTTGTTTTCAGTCATATTTATTTAGCTTCGCTAAATTATTGCGTTTTCAGCCTTGCGCGTTGCGCTGCGGCATACCCTTTTATACCCAAATCAAAGATTTGGACAAAAGGGTAAGGCTGCCTTATCGTGTTATGAAACCCAACAGCCGTTAAGCAAAATCGGGTAAAATTCGCGGTCTAAATTACCGCTTATCGCGGAAAAACGTTTCCACCGCTTCTTGAAACAAATCGGCATGAACGCTGTTGCTGTAACCCAGTTCCGCCACTTCGTCTTCAAAAGCAGCCTGAACGGACGCTACAATATTTTCCGCCATCTCTTGCGGCATGGCGCGCAAAAATCCCTGCAACGCCGCCGCCAACACGCGATTTTGCATCAGCAGCATATCATTGGTTTCTTCCAAATAATCCAAACGCTGTTCCCAATCTTCCATTTTTGTCTCGCTTTTTGGCAAAAAGCGGTATTGTAGCAAAACCCCTTTTTATGGACACGCCTAGAATGAATCAAAACAACCCATTCGCTTCCGACATGGTTTTCACATTAAGCGAAGACGACGATTTTCGCCCCGCCCCCGCGCCGCAAGCGCAAGCCTCGCGCGATAACGATTGGGAGCGCAATCTCAACGCGCTGCGCAGTCGCCAAGAAACCGCCCACGATAACGAGCGCGCGCCCTTCCCCGACATCACCATCACGCTGCCCAGCGAGCGTGAGCAAAACCTGCGCGATCTATCCGACATCTACCCCAACACCAACGAGTTGCGCCCCTTTGGCGACAAAGAACTGGATGCCGCCTACCGCGAATATTTAAGCCAAAGCGTTGAAGAGCACAACCAGCGCGACAGCATCACCGACACCGATGTGGATGTACTGATTCAAGAAGACTGGCTTGCCGCACAAACCACGCTGCAAAGCGAGCGCACGCGCCGTTATGCCCATGAAATCAAAACCGTGCTGCTCAAAGGGCAAACCCCAACCAGCGAACCCGCCGCTGCCGCGCCCGCCGTTTCAGGCAGCCTGAAAACCGATGCGCCCGTTGCGCTGCCCGATGTGGCGGTGCATGTGTATGAATTGCCCGATTTGCCCTCCACCCGCCGCGTGCGCGTGATTTCCGAGCAAGAGTTGATGCAAGGCATCCGCGATAAGCTGCTGCCGCATTTGAGCAACGCCGTGGCGGGCATGGTGCGCCAAGCCTTGCAGAAAAAGCTCGCCATGCTGTCGTATGACTTGCAAACCATGTTGAACGAGGAAACGCCGCAGCTGGTGGAAGACGTGTTGGACCACAACTTGAACGCGATTTTCCGCTCGGTGAAGGATGCGGCGGCGTATAAAAATAAAGGATAGTGGCGAGGCATAGGCAGCCTGAAAAGGCGTTTGGCTGGTTTCAGGCTGCCTGATGCTGTGCGCGGGGCGGTTTGTTGGCATGGCGGCGGCTTGCCGATTGGGGTAATCATCCATGCAACGTTGTTGAAAGGCGGCATTGGGCAAGCCGTTGCCGTTCTATGATTTTCTCGCTTCGCTATTTTTTTGCGCGCGATGTTATGCCGCATTCACGCTACCCGCTGCCGCGCAATCTTTTCAGGCTGCCTTATCCCGCCGTGTTATCAACACTCCAAAGGCAGCCTGAAAACCCATCCCGTAATCATCCCACCCATTCCCCCAATAAAAATCCCCATGCAACTTTCCGATTTTGATTTCTCCCTCCCCGATTACCTTATCGCGCAAACCCCCCCCGCCGAGCGCGGCAGCAGCCGCCTGTTGGTTGCGCTGCCCGATGCGCCGTTCGCCGATAAACAATTCGCCGATTTGCCCGATTACATCAACGCAGGCGATGTGCTGGTGTTCAACAACACCAAAGTGATGCGCGCGCGGCTGTTTGGGCAAAAAGCCAGCGGCGGCAAAATTGAAGCTCTGATTGAGCGCGTGCTGGATGCGCACACCGCGCTGGCGCACATTCGGTCATCTAAATCGCCCAAGGCGGGTGCGGAGCTGATTTTTGATGGTGACATCCGCGCCACCATGCTGGAACGCGCCGATGAGCTGTTTAAAATCCAGTTTGCGGGCGAGCAAACCGTGTATGAGCTGTTGGAACAGCACGGCAAATTGCCGCTGCCGCCGTATATTGTGCGCGCGGCGGATGCGGCGGACGACGAGCGTTATCAAACCGTGTACGCCAAATTTCAAGGCGCAGTTGCCGCGCCCACCGCAGGCTTGCATTTCACCGATGCGCTGTTAGGCAGCCTGAAAGCCAAGGGCGTGGAGTTTGCCGAAGTAACGCTGCACGTGGGCGCGGGCACATTCCAGCCCGTGCGCGTGGACAACATCGCCGAGCACAAAATGCACAGCGAATGGTTTGACGTGCCTGCTGACACGGTTGCCAAAATCGCCGCCGCCAAGCAGCGCGGCAGCAAAGTGTGGTCGGTGGGCACAACTTCGCTGCGGGCGATTGAATCCGCCGCCCGTTCAGGCAGCCTGAAAGCGGGGCAGGACGATACCGATATTTTCATCACCCCCGGTTTTCAGTTCCAAGTGATAGACCGCTTGATTACTAACTTCCACCTGCCCAAATCCACGCTGCTGATGCTGGTGTCGGCGTTTTCAGGCTGCGATAAAATCCGCGCGGTGTATCGCCATGCGGTTGCGC
>CAUVGV010000114.1:0-7659 GCA_963551505.1 uncultured Kingella sp. | reverse complement strand
AAAAACGGAATGGCTGCCCGATAAATCTACTTTGCAACTTAAATTAAGGTCGTATTTACTATCTAAGCAGCCTGATTTTGGTTTGCGCAAACCAAAATCGGTAAAGCATCTTGGCTTTATGACAAAAGATGATTTACCGATACTGGCTTAAATAAACGTGGGATGAAGGGCAACCACTGCCGCCCGCTGGTTGGCGGGTACGATTTTGCCGTTATTACTGCGTAATAACAACAAAATCGCACCTGTATTTTACATGCTATATAATTCCACCATTGTTTAATTACTGGGAGCGTGTCATGAAACAGAACATTATCATTGTGCTATTAACCGCCATTTGCTGCTTGCTGGGCTGGTTTGCTGCGCAGTTTCACGAGGAGAAGCAGCTACGAGCCAATGCGGAGGCAGTTCAAAGTGTGCAGGATGTTAAGCAGCAGATTGCGCAGACTTCGCAGGAGCTTAACCGCGCGGTGGTGGAGGCGGATTTGGCGGTGCAGGATATTAAAGAAACTGCTGGGCTGCCTATGGATGAGGTGGTTAATGGTGGCATCCATAATTTAAAAAATAGATTCACTTATGAAATAGAACCTGATAGCTCAAAAAAAGGAAAACCTTTTGAAAAAGGTACTTTTCAAGTTTTAGCAATTGTTGATAAAAGTGGCAAGGTTATTGATGTTTCTGTTATAAATCCTAGCACAGAAGAACTTGTAAACGAAATGACCATAACTCAAATTAAAAATTTAAGCATTCCACCTAAAATTATCAATGGTAAATCCTCTAAAACGCGCTATCTAATTCCTGTACACTACGAAGCGTATTACTGAATCACCGCCACCGACCCCTCACCAGTGTGGTCCAAACTCGGCAGCGGTTTACCGCCCAGCTCTAACACGGCTGGGCTTTCGTTTGGGCTGCTGTTGCCTGTTCTTTGGGGGTTGTTTGTGTTGTTACCATTGCTGGCATACTCGGATTGAATGTAGGGGTTGTAGATGCCGTTTTCTGCCCAATCGGTGCATTGTTCTGCGCTGATGCCTTTGAGTTTGGTTGCTTGGTCGGTGTAACAATTGCAACTGTTGGCAGATTTGATGCAAGCGACGGGATAGGGCATGGTTTGGATATTGCGGTTTAAGCCGTCATAAAGTGGCGCACTCCATGGTTGGTTTTCTACGCTGGGGACGTAGTCGGATGCGCTTAATGGTTGGGTGGCGGAGGGTGGCGGGGCTTCGTCTTTGTAAATACCTGTTGGGTTGGTTGTTTCGTTGCTTGGGGTGTTTTGTGCTGTGGTTTGGACTTGTTCGGTGGTTTCGCCCATTTTTTGTTTCCAGCGTTGATTTTGGAAATAGCCTAGGTAGGCGAGGATGCCGACCATGAGGGGGAAGAACCAAACAATCGCGCTTAATTTGCCTTTAACTTTGTTGTGTTCTTCGGCGGATTTATACATACCGAAAGCATCTTTTTTGACAAAGAAGATGCTGTTTTTGGCTTCGGCGACGTCGGCTCTACTTTCTGGATTGGCGCATTTTTGCCAGTAGCTGATGCGTTTAACGCCAAGCATGGTGTTGCTGATGTTTCGGTGTTCGCCGATAAGAGAGCGGAGGTTTACGTCAATCAGGCGGGGATGTTGCGTGAGTATAAAAAAATCTATGCCTTTGTGGCGGTGGGTTTCCAACTCTTGAACGTAGTCGGGCACTTTGGAGCCTGCTGGACGGGGGCGAAATATGCGCTGGGCTTCGTCAATTACAAGAATTGCACCAGTCGGCGCCCATTTGTACCACGTTGTCATATCTTCGCCGTCGGGTATGGGCTGGGTGGGTATTTTTAACTCTGGGATGCCATCCACATAGAGCGGACGATTTTTTAAATCGTCGCGCGTCATCAGCATATGCACCATCAACGAGGTTTTGCCGCTACCGGGTAAGCCTGTAATTAAACTAATCATGTTTGCCCCTGTTTGTGATTGTTATTTGCTTTTTAATACGCTGCCGATTTTGGTGGTTGCGGTGAACGTGAAGGCGAATGCGACCGCACCGAATATCCAGTTAAGGGCAACGCCGCCACCTGCCATGTAAAAGAGTTGTAGGGCTTCGGAGGGAAAGCGCCCCATTTCGTCTTGTATCACGCGCACGAAATAAGCTTGCAGATTCTCAACACCTTTGTAGGTTATGGCGGAAATGCCTAGGGCGATAAAGATTTGCCCGATTAAGGTAGTCAGCAATCTGCTTAACAGCGGAAGTAATGCTGCTGGCATGTTTTTTTCCTTTAAGCTTTGGAAATAGACGCTTGGACGATAAAAAAGGCGAGCAGTATCGCGCTTACAATCACGGCTGGGCGGATTTTGCTAGCAAAGTCGCACATGGGCTGATAGCTGAACTCTTGCATCGCGCCGAGCACCATCACTTGTTTAGGAGCGGGGCATACGCCGCTTTCTACGAAGTCATGACTGCGACTTATTTGGGGGATGCCTATTTCATGCTCACCCATACCAAAGGGATGCCCTTTGTCTTTGCCTTTGCCCTCTTGGAAAGCTTTGTCTATCTCTTCCTGATCGCCCAATTTGGTGCAGGCTAGGGCATTGGGGTTGTTTTTGCAGTATTCGCTTAGGGTTTCGCCTTTGTCTTCGCCATCAGGTTTGCCATCGGGGTTGCCTTTGTCGCCTTTACCGTCGTTGGCATCGTTGCCTTTGCCGTCGTTACCCTTATCGTTATTGCCTTTGTCATTACTTCCTTTGCTAAGCTGCTTTTCAATATTGTTGAGTGAGTTGTTAATCTCTTTTAAGGCATTGGAATAGTCTTTGCCGCCTTGTTGCGAGCCGTTGCCGCCTATGCCTGTTCCACCACCTGAACCACCACCACTTCCGCCGTTGTTGTGATTGTTGTGAATAATGGTTGTGTTGTTATTGGTTATGTTGTTGGTGATGTTGTTGCCGCCACCGCTGCCGTCGCCATTGCCACCGTTGCCATTGCCGCCAGTATTTACGTCAACATTGCCCGCGCTTGATTGCCCGGGAATGTTGATAGTGATGCCTGACACGTTGGGAACGGATGCGATTTGTTTCGCTAGCTCGGCAAAGTCTTTTTGCATTTGCTGCTGGGCAGCATCAATGGCTTTTTGAAGCTCATCCATCTTCTGTTGCGCTCTTTTAATTTCTCTTTCAGCGCACTCTTTATGTTTTTCTCCGCTGTATATTAAAGCGCACGAAGATAACGACTCAGCAAGATACTTTTTAATTTGAATACCCTCATCCCTATAATCATTAAATTTTTTTTGATAAATTTTGCTTAATCCCTCTAAGGCTTGTTTTAGGGCTTTTAGTTCTCCGGTATCGGGGAGGTCGGGGACTTTGGGGACGGTGGGGGTGGTTGGAGTGGTGGGAGTATTCCCGCTACCCGAACCGCTGCCACCACCCGAACCACTGCCACCGCCCAAGCCTTTTTTACCCGTTTGAAAACCACCACAATTCTCATCAAGAACAGTACATCTTTTTGGATCTAAATCAGAACCTTTCAAAACAGGCACACCTTTTTGACAAACATAAACATTTACCCCCTTTGTGCCTTTAAAAGTATATCCATCAGGTTGCCCCGTGCATGGCGTACTTATAATATTAGGCAAATTTCCACCGTCAGCAGCCCCATCAGCCCATGCAGGCATTGCCAGCAGTAGGCTGGCTGTTAAGGCTATGACTGGCAGTAGCTTGGGTTTCATGGGGCTTCCTTTGGGTGGGTATCGTGGTTTTTATCTGATGAATAACAGCCATAGGGGAACGGTACAGATAACGCCGATTACAAACATGATTGCGTCGTACATGATTTAACTCTCTTTTTCGTTCGGCTCGTCTTTGTCGTCTTGTGGGGCAGGTGGGTAAAATTCTGAATAATCGCCATCATAATCTTCATCAATTAAACCTAGCTCAATAAGACTATTTCTAAAATCTTCATCGCTAGATAACTCTTTGAGTTGCAATTCCAATTCATTTATTCTGTTATCCACTTCTTCATATTCTCTGCTATCACGATCAGCCCAATCGTCTGGAAGTTCATACAGATAATCTAACTCTTCTTCTATTTGTTGCCGAAGTTCTTGTTTCTCTTCTTCGCTTAAACTTGATAAATATTGTTGTCTTTCTAGTTGTTGTTTTCTTTCTAATTCTTCCAAATCCAAATCCCCAAAAAATAGCTCTTCTTCGTCTTCGCTTGGCTCATCATCTTCGGTTGTCTCATCGTCTTTTTTTGAGGGCTTATTTGTGCCCTTTTTAAGCATGCGAACGATGATTGCGACAATCAGCATGACGAGATACAAGCCTACAATGATTGCGCCGATTATCCATAGGTCGGATTGCGCCCCGCTTTTGCCGTCGTCGCCTTTTAGCTCTTGTTTGACGGATTGAAACATGGCTGCTTTGCCACCATTGCCGCCTATTAGTTCCATTTCGCCGGGTTTCTTTGTGATGTCGGGCATTTTGTTTCTCGCTTAGTCTTGTGTATTTTGTTGAGTTTGAGCTGAATTGATGATGCTGATGATTAGTTTGATGATGAATGTGATGGCGAAGAGTACAGAAATGTGTATACCTACTTCTATGCCGTCTTTGAGTGGTTGGATTGGGTCGCAGTATGGGTGGGTTAGGGTTATTTTTTGTGAGCCGTAGTACCATTGTTTGTTTTGATATACAGGCGTTTTTAGGCTGCCATCCGCGGTTATGGTGGGGACGACCATTGACATTTGATAATCGGACGCTTCCTCCGACGTGGCGAAGCATTGACCTCCTACTCGGTAGCCCATAGTCTTCCCCTTTTAGAAATTAGCGACGTTTCAGCATGCTAATTGTCATGCCAACAACTGCGCCTACTACAACAAAGCCGATTACGATTCCACCAACTGCGTACAAGTCGGTTTTAACGTCGGCTGTTTCGGCTCTAACGGCATCTGACATTGCGCCGGCATAGCTATTGGTAGCAATGAATGCTGTTGTTGCGACAACGGCTGCGGTTGCTTTTTGGTTTAGGACTGCGCCTAATTTTTTGAGTGCTTTCATGTTGAAGCTCCTTGCCAACGGGTTTAAATGGACTTCTCTACTTGTTGGCGGCGGTAGAGTTGTCGGGAAAGGTGGTTTAATGCGTAAGCATGTATAGGATTAGGAAGTAGTACATGGCTTATTCCTTTGGTTGTTGGGTGGGCGGTTAAAGGGGCTTTTATCCGCGCGACCGCCCAGCACGCGGTAAAGTCTATTCAGGATGCCTATTAGCTGCCCTATTCGGGCAGGTAGAATGTGAATAGGGCAAAGGGACTGCCAATGTCTTCGCCTGCCACTAGGGCGTCCTCTTTTTCTTCAAAATGCCCTGCTTGTCTTAAAAACGGAGTTTGCCCTACGTCGCCATCGGGCGAGGGGTAGAGAAATTCAAACGTTTCTAAATCTTGTACGATGTATTTAATTTGCATGGCTTTTCCTTTAAGGTTTTATCCTTAACTTAACCTTTACTGCTGGCTGTGGCTGCGGGTGTGGGTTTAAGGACGCGCACGTCTTTTAATATTTCTTTTTGTTTGCCTGATGCGTTGGTTACGGTTTGGAAGGCGACTTCCATGTCGCAGGGGAAATTTAAGCCGTTAAAGCGTTCAAAGTTGCTACTGTCGCCAAAGGCTACTTTGGCGATGCCGAAGCCTTGAGCATTGCCTGCACTGTCGTTTAATGGGGCAGCAATCAGGACGTTGCAGTTGTCAATTTCATTGCCGTCAATCGTGCCTTTAAAGCGGGTTACGCCCATAACGATTTTTTTAACGTATTCAATTTGTCTTTGTTCTTGGAAGTTCAGCATTTTTTGTTTCCTTCTTGGTTAGGTTGGTTGGGGGGGTTATAAAGTGGTGTAATATTTCTCGTTCAGGCTAAACAGCGAGCCGTATTTGCTGTACAGAAAGTCTAAAAATTCTTTCTGTTGCTGTTCAGTTCTTCTGAATTCGCTTAAATCGCGTTCAGATAGGGCATAGAATTGTTGGCGTTTCCAAATATCTAGCCATTGCTTCATGTCTTCGGGGAAGTCTTGCAGCAGTTGTTTTTCTGCTTCGGTTTTGCCGACGTGGGTTTCGTCAAATATGCGTAATTTGCGTTCTAAAACGATTACTTAGTCCAGTTCGTCGGGTTCGTTTGTGCCATTCACTTTTAGGCTGTTTTGGTTTAGGTAATCGGCTTCGTCTGTTTGGCAATCGTATTCGGCGGGTTCTAAACCTTTGGGGTATTTGCCTTCGTCGGCAATTAGGGCTTCTACGATTTGTTCGGGTGTCCAGCCTATGTCTTTTAAAAAGCGCACAAATCTGCCTACTTGGTTTTTAGCATGGGTTTTTCGGCTTTCAAAGGTAATGTTTACCTTTTCAGTCGCCGCTGCAATACTGGTGGCTGGGTTGTTAAATAGGGTTTCGCCTACGGGATAGGCACCTGTTAGAAACTCGCCTTGGTTGGTTAAAATTTCCATGGGGATAACGCAATCTTTGTTTCTGAACTCCACTTCAAAGCGTGCCCATAGGCTGTCTTTGTCGCCTAGCTGTCTGCCTTTTTCATAGATACGGGCGTATTTGGATGAACCGCGTGTGCCTACGGCAAAGGTTTTGCCTGTGCCGTCTTCTTCGCGCCATGCTGTGCCTTTCATTTCGCTTTTGGGGCGTTTGTTGTGGCGGTTAAATAAACCGTTGTTGTGGTCGCACATGGCTTGTTCTGGGCTGTATTCGCCATTGAAAAAGTCATGGGCTAAATCAACGCGGGTTATGCGTGGACGACTGGCTGTTTTTAAAAAATCGTATAGGCGTTGTTCCCAGCCTGCTTTTGCTGCTTGGCAGCCTGTGCCTGTTAATTCAACAAGGATGGTGTCGCGCTGCCCGCCGATGTGCAGCGTGCCGTAATCGGCTTTGTCGCCACCGAGCTTGTAGTAGGCTTGATAGAAATAGCTACCTTTGCCGAGTTTGTTTGTTACGCCAAAACCAAAAATCTCTTGTAGGAGTTCACTGTATGCGGTGACGTATTCGGTATCGTAGAAGCACAGCCCTTTGGCGTTTTCTATGGTGCGTTTGTGAACGGTAAAGGTGAGGGCATCTATAAACGCGGCATCTTTTTTGCCTTTGCGTAAGGGCACTTCTAGGATTTTTCCGCCTATGGTTATGGCGTGGGTAAAGTATTCTGTGTTTTGAAAATCAATCATTTTGCTTTAATCCTGAATGTGCCTTTTTTGAGTGTTCCGTGCCCTGCTGTTTTGGGTTTTGTTTTGTTCCCCCCCTGTTAGCCTAGGGGGGGCTTAACCGCCGTCCTGTGTCGCGCACCGCGCGAAGCGCGTCTCGCGTCCCATGCCGTCGGTTAAGCTCTCTATGCTCATTTTGTCTTGCGAGTTGTCGCCAGTCGGTTTTGTCGTACTCAATCGCGTGCTCAAAAATGTTTAGATGCTTGGCTTCAAATTGGGCGATTTTTTCGCAGACTTCGGCGAGGGTTTGACAAATATACGTTTCCATCGCGCCTGTGTTTGTTGCGTTAATAACCAGCATATTTAGCTGGTAGTTTTGACTTTCGGCGTTGCGTTTGATTTGGACGGATAGATCGATGTTCATTTCTTTGCCCGCTTTATTTCACAAACTTTTTTCTGAACGTTCCCATAATGTTTTTGACTCAATCGCTTTGAGATAAAGACG
>CAUVGV010000113.1:0-7816 GCA_963551505.1 uncultured Kingella sp. | reverse complement strand
CGCTCGACCAACGGATTAAAAGTCCGCTGCTCTACCAGCTGAGCTAACGACCCGAAAGACGCACATTATAGGGAGGTGGCATGATTGCGTCAAGCGAAATGCGTATGGTTAGTCAAACAAGGCGTTGGTGGCATCGGAGTTGTCGCGCTTGGGTTGGCGCGGGGCGGGGGTAAGGGGACGTTCGCCTGTGGTGTCGATGTCGGTATTGCGTGGTTTTTTGGCGGGGCGAGTGGCTAGGTCGTTGGCAACGGGGCGGGTTTGGCGTTCTTCTTGGGCGATAAGCGGCGTGTCGTCGTCGCTGTTGTTTTGCGGGATAAGCTCACGCTCGGTGTTTTTGGGGATGAGTTTTTTCGGTTTTTTGGGGGCTTCGCCACGGGTGAGTGCTAAACCTGCTTCGGATGCGGCTTGGTTTTGCGCCTCAATTTGGTAGGCAACGGCGGAGGCGGCACTTTTTTGTTGTGGGGTTAGACCATTTGCTTGGGCGGCGGGGGTGCTTGCGCCGCAGTCGCGCCCTGTTTTGTTGGTGGGCGACCAGCATTCGATTTGGGCTTGGCTTTCTTGTTCGCGTTTGTAGTTGGCGGCGGTTTGCTCGGGGGTTTTGGTGAGGGTAACGTACAGCGTGCCGATAAGCCCGATGACAACAAACAAGCCGAGCACCAAGAGGGTGAGCATGATGTTGCCGAAGGTGATTTTTCCTTTGTTTTTGCGGTTTGTGAACATGGTGTTTCCGTGTTTTAGGCAGCCTGAAAAGCTGCCTTTTGGGGTTGATTATTGCGCGGGCGTGGATTGCACGCTGGCGGGGGTGTAGGTTTCGTAGAGGGTTACGACTTGTTGTACGCCTGATACGCTGCTGACGGTGTTGCTGACGAGGGTTTGCTGCTCGGGGGTGAGCAAACCGAATACATAGACTACGCTGTTAAAGGAGACGACTTTGACGTGCCCTGGATACACGCCTGCGGTGCTGAGGGTGAGCAGTTTGCTGCGGATTTTGGAGGTGAGCCATGTGTCGTAGTTGATGTTGGCGACGGTGCGGGGTTCGCTGGATACGTTGATGTAGTTGTAAACGTTTTGCACTTGGGGTTCGTTGCGGGCGGCTTGTTCGGCGAGTTGTTTGTCGGTTTCGGTGGGGACTTGCCCAAGCAGCAGCACTTTGCGGTTGTAGCTGATAACGGATAGGGTGGCGGTGCTGTTGGCGTTGTTTTGTTTGATGAGGGCGTAGGCGTTGGTGCGGATGTGCATTTCGGTGGTTTCGTCGTCAAATTGGGTGCCGATTGTGCGGCGGTTGGCGATGGAGTTGGCGCCTGCTGCTGCGCCGCCTACGATGGCTGTGGCGCAACCGCCGAGTGTGCTGATGATGAGACTGGCGATGATGAGCTGTTTGATTGGGGTCATGGGGTGTCTCCTGTAGTGGCGTGGATTTTGCCGGGGCTTCGGTTTTCAGGCTGCCTTTGGCTTGCTTGAACGGGGTGGCGGGGGCGGATTATAGCGTAAATGGTTGATGCTGCGTAATGATGGGATGGCAGCCTGAAATGGGGGCGGAGGGGTTTCAGGCTGCCTTTGAGCATCGGGCGGGGTGTCAGGCGATGCCTTCGGTGAGCATGGTGTCTATGCAGTCGCACATGGCGTGGATGAGCAGGATGTGGACTTCTTGGATGCGGGCGGTGCGCGGATAGGGGACGTTGAGCAATACGTCGCCTTTTTTGAGCATTTGGGCGATTTTGCCGCCGTCGCGCCCTGTGAGCGCGATGACGTGCATGCTGTTTTCGTGGGCGGCTTGGATGGCTTCGATGACATTGCCTGAGTTGCCTGATGTGGAGATGCCGACGAGTACGTCGCCTGTGCGACCGAGTGCGCGGACTTGTTTGCTGAATATGTGGTCAAAGCCGTAGTCGTTGCCGATGGCGGTGAGCGCGGAGGTGTCTGTGGTTAGGGCGATGGCGGCAAGTTCCATGCGTTCTTTTTCAAAGCGCCCTGTCATTTCGGCGGCGAAGTGTTGGGCATCGGCTGCGGAACCGCCGTTGCCGCAGATTAGGAATTTGCCGTCGTTGGCAAGGGTGTTGAAGAGCAGTTCGGCGGCTTGGGCGGTGGGCTGGGCAAGCACTTGGGCGGCTTGTTGTTTGGTTTGGATGCTTTCGTTGAAATGCTCGGCAACGCGCTGGGTTAAGGTGGTCATGATGGGTCTCCTGTGGTTTAAGCGGTGATGTTTTGTATCCATTGGGGCGGGAGATTGCCTTCTATGAGTAAGGCATCAATGCGGCAGGCGCCGTTGTGGGGATGTTGTTGCAAATAGAGTTCGGCGGTGGTTTGGAGTTTGCGCAGTTTGCTGGGGGTGATGCTGTATGCGGCGCCGCCGTAGCGGTTGTTTTTGCGGTATTTTACTTCAATAAACAGGAGTAGGCAGCCTGAAAGCATGATGAGGTCTATTTCGCCGTGCTTGCAATGCCAGTTGCGAGCGATGAGTTGGCAGCCTTGTTGTTGCAAATAGGCGAGGGCTTGTTCTTCAGCGGCTTGTCCTTGGGGGTGATTGAGTTTCATGTTTTCAGGCTGCCTATTGTGGACTTTGTTTACGGGCGAGTTGCTCGGCGGCGGTTAGGGCAATTTTGTTGCGGACGTATAACAGCTCGGCGTGTTCGGGGGCGGTGGTGGGGTAGCGTTGCGTTTGCGCTAGGGCGAGATAGTCGGCGGCGGTGGGCATTTGGGGCGTGCCGGCAAAGGGGGGCGGGCTGGCGAGGGCGTAGGCGTTGCCGATGCCGATGACTGCGTCGGCGGGGATGTTTTCAGGCTGCCTGATGTCGCTGGGTTTGGCGACTTGGTAGTCGCTGAGCCGTTGATGAGTTTGGGTGTTGAAAAAGGCGTAGAACACTTCGCCCATGCGCGCGTCGGTGGCGGCGAGTACGCAGGGATGGTCGGGGATTTGGTAGGCAACGGCGTCTTGGCAGGGGATGCCGATAAGCGGTGTGTTGTAGGGCGTGGCGATGCCTTGGGCAATGCCGATGCCAATGCGCAATCCTGTGAACGCGCCTGCGCCTTGGGCATAGACGATGGCGGATAAATCGGCAGCCTGAATTTGCGCTTGGGCAAACAGGGCTTGGATTTGCGGCAGGATGTGTTCGGATTGGTGGTTGCCTGCTTCGGCGTGGTAGAGACGGGTTTCGCCGTGGGCGTGCAGAGCGAGGGAGAGGTATTGGGTGCTGGTATCTATGGCTAGGATGGGCATGGTTTTTGGGGATTTGTTTGATTTGGGATGGGGGCGAGGCAGCCTGAAAATGGGTAAACAGGTTTTCAGGCTGCCTATGTTGTGGGGGATGGGGTTTGCGGTGGTGTTGATTAGATGGGGGCAGCCTGAAATGCTGTTTATGTTTGTTAGGCTTGATTAACTGCGCGGGATGGGGCGGATGCCGTTTCAGGCTGCCTTTGTGCGTTGTGCGCCATCAAAACATGGTTTCAGGCTGCCTATTATGAGCAGCGCGGCGTTGCACTTATTTAGATACGAATCTGCGGCAGCCTGAAAATAATGTTGAACAACTAGCACACAATGCGCGCGCCGTTTTTCAGGCTGCCTAATAATCCTTCACATAAACCACATCCACATCGTAATCATCTTCGTTCCAATCATCATCGTCGTCTTCGCTGGCGAATTTTTCCGCCCATTCCTGCTCGTTGCTCAATGCCGAATCCATGCCGCTTTCCAAGCGCAACACGGAGAGCAGGTGATACATATCATCGGGCATCGGCGCTTCAAACGACAGCGTTTCGCCCGTTTGCGGATGGATAAACGTTAAGCGGTAAGCGTGCAAGGCTTGGCGCGCAAGGGCTTCGACTTCAGCTTTCACTTCGGGCGAGCAAGGATGGCGCGGATTGCCGTAAACCGCATCGCCCGCCAGCGGATGGCGCGCTTCGCGCATGTGTACGCGGATTTGGTGAGTACGCCCCGTTTCCAAGCTGCATTCAATATAACTATGCGCTTGGTAGCGCTCCAAAACTTTAACGTGGGTAATCGCTTCTTTGCCGCCAAATTTCACCACCGCCATTTTCAGGCGGTTGTGCGGGTCGCGCCCGATTTGGGTTTCAATTTTGCCGTCAAACGGCACGATGCCGTCGGCAACCGCGCGGTAAATGCGCTTCACGCTGCGGTTTTGCAGCTGCTGCACCAGATGGTTTTGCGCGGGCAGCGTTTTGGCGACCACCATCAAGCCGCTGGTGTCTTTATCCAAGCGGTGCACGATGCCCGCGCGCGGCACTTGCGACAACTCGGGCTCATGGGCAAGCAAGCCGTTAAGCAGCGTGCCTGTCCAGTTGCCTGCGGCGGGATGCACCACCAGCCCTGCGGGTTTGTTGAGCACTAACACGCTGTCATCTTCGTACACAATATCCAGCGGAATGGCTTCGGGTGTGTAGGCTTGGGTTTCTTGGCTGGGCTGGATGTTTACCTGCAAATGTTCGCCGCCGATGAGTTTGGTTTTGGGCAAGGCGATTTGCTCGTTGCAGCGCACTTCGCCGTCTTTTATCCAACTGGCGATGCGGTTGCGCGAATAATCGGGCAGCATTTTGGCAAGCGCGGCATCAAGGCGCAGCCCTGCCAAATCGATGGGCACGGTTAAATGCAGCGTTTCGGCGGCGGATTCGGCGGCAAAATCGGTGTCTTCGTCTAAGGCTAAATCTGGGATGGAGTCGTTCATGGTATGCAAGGGGCTGAGAAAATGGCGTGAAGTATAGCACACGCAGAATGGTTAAATTTTGTTAGAATGGGTTGGAATGGGGCGTGTGAATAATCAACACGCCTGAGGCAGCCTGAAAACGCTGTTATTTGGCTTCCCCCGTTTCAGGCTGCCTTGAATACAGGTTCTAAATATGTCGCTGTTATTTGTAAAGGAAAAAGCATGATTACTCCCCAGCAAGCCCTTGCCCGTTTGATTGACAACAACGAGCTGTTTTACGACGAAATGACCGATTTGATGCGCCAAATCATGCGCGGCGAAGTGTTGCCCGAGCAGATTGCCGCCATTTTGACGGGACTGCGGATTAAGGTGGAAACCGTGTCGGAAATCGCCGCCGCCGCCAGCGTGATGCACGAATTTGCCACCAAAGTGAACACGCCGTATGCCAACGAATTGGTGGACATTGTCGGCACGGGCGGCGATGGCGCGAAAACGTTTAATATTTCCACCACCGCGATGTTTGTCGCCGCAGCGGCGGGCGCGAAAGTGGCGAAGCACGGCAACCGTTCGGTGTCGTCGTCCAGTGGCGCGGCGGATGTGCTGGAAGCGATGGGCATGAATTTGCAGCAATCGCCCGAGCAAGTGGCGCAATCCATCGCGCAATGCGGCATTGGCTTTATGTTTGCGCCCAACCATCATTCGGCAATGCGCTATGTTGCGCCCGTGCGCAAGGCGTTGGGTTTTCGCACCATTTTCAATATTTTAGGCCCGCTCACCAACCCCGCAGGCGCGGTCAATCAGCTGATTGGCGTGTTTCACATTGATTTATGCGGCATTTTATCGCGCGTGTTTCAACAGCTGGGCTCGCAGCACGCTTTGGTGGTGCATGGCAGCGATGGTTTGGATGAGATCACGGTTTCAGGCTGTACCCGCATTGCCGAGCTCAAAGACGGCGCAGTGCGCGAATACGATATCCACCCCGAAGAATTTGGCTTGTCTGTTTACCCCGATTTAGGCAGCCTGAAAGTGGACAACGCGGCTCAATCGCTGGCGATGATGAACGCGGTGTTGCGCGGCAAAGCGCATGGCGCGGCGCGGGATATTGTGCTGCTGAACGCGGCGGCGTGTTTGTATGCGGGCAACGTGGCAGCGAGCTTGGCAGAAGGCATAGAGCGGGCGCAAGAAGCGTTGGACAGCGGCAAAGCGGCAGCGAAACAGGCGGAGTTTGTGGCGCAGAGTTTGGTGGGGTAGTTGGGCTTGATGTTGGTTGGATGGTTTTCAGGCTGCCTATTGGTTGGAGATAGGCAGCCTGAAACCTTTGCGAAATCTAAGTAGGTCGGGCATTTATGCCCGCCGTTTTTCAATTTATCCGTGTTTGTCGGGCATAAATGCCCGACCTACCAATTAAACAGTTGCTACACCGATTGAAGCATCTATTTTGTTCTAAATGTTTTCAGGCTGCCTATCCATTACCGATTAGGCAGCCTGAAAACCAGCGCGGGTTTATTTCAAAAAGTTTTGCATCACGATGCGGGCGATGTCGTCCAAGCCAAAGCCGTTGGCATCGGCGGCGTTGCCGTTGGGCGTGATGGCGTTGATGATGTTGGGCAGATATTGCGCCAATAGCTTGCTTGCGCTGCCGGTATCCAAGCCCACTTTGGCGGCGGCTTCGCTTAGGTTGCTGCCCAGCGCGTTTTGGATTTGCGATGCGTCCACGCTGGCGTTGCTGCCCGTACCAATCCAGCTTTGCAGCGCGTCGCCCAAGCCGCCTTGTTGCAATTTGCCCAGCAAGTCGCCCACGTTGCCGCCGTTTTGTTGCACAAGCTGGCTAACCAGTTGCACGGCTTGATTTTGCTCGCCGTTGCCGCTGATGGCAGAAGTGGCGGCGTTGATAACGTTGTCCAGTAAACTCATGATTTTTCCTTAAATGTGTGGTTGAACAAGAGGCGCGATTGTAGCGGGTTGGGGGATTTTGTCTAGGGGGAATGCGTTTTCAGGCTGCCTCTATATGGTTTGCCCATGCCAATAAAAGGCAGCCTGAAAAGCGGAGTTGGCTTTTCAGGCTGCCTATTTAGTGATTACTCGGTGGCGTTTTCAATTTTCTCGCCAACGTGGGAGATGCCGCGTCCGACTGCGTTGCCGCCTTTTTTCACGGCGGATTGCGTTTTGTCCCAGCCGTGTTCAATGCCGTTGCCGACTTTTTCTACGGTGTTGGCGGTGTCGGTTTTTACGCCGTGCCAAGTGCTAGAACAGGCGGCGAGTAGGGTGGCGATTAGGGTGAATGCAAATGCTTTTTTCATATTTAGTTTTCCTTTCATGGAATGGTTGAAACACACGGCGAACCGTGCGGGTAGGGATTATAGCGGGAAATGGGGTGTTTGCTGAATGGGGGTGTTTTCGCTTTGTTTGCTTTTCAGGCTGCCTCAATGCGGGTGCAACTGTTGAGGGGCAGCCTGAAAATAGTTTGTTAATAGCTTTGAGCCAGCATAATTTGTTCTTCAAGCATTTCCAGCATATCAGAAGGATAAAAATAGGCTTTATCAACTGATGTTTCTGCATCTCTAATAATCAAAGCATACTCCGTAATTTTTACAATATCTAAACCACCAGATATTTCAATTTTTTCACTTGTTTCCTCAAAATTTAATGCAAATGTTTCTCCATTTAACATTAGGCAATGAGCAAATCCTGCCTTAGGTTCAATCAACCATGCATCATTATTAGCACCGAATAAAACAAAAGGCGTGCGTGCTGTTTCTGGACCAGTAAGCACTAACACAGCATTTCCTTGTCTTACTTTACTCATTACATAAAAACATTCGGCAGAAAGTGAGGAACTTCCTAATTTTTCAGTATGGTCTGCACATAGCGTTACATGATGCCAATGCAAATAACCATTTTGCTTTGCAACGGAATTCAACAGTTCGGTATGTTTACCGCCTTTAATCCGTTGGGTTTTCTTTGCCTGCTTTTTGATTTGTTCAACAGTAAATTGTGAAGTAGGGATAAATTTCATGATTTTTCTCCAAAATTTGCGATTACGAGTGTCCACTGCCCCAATCGCCATTTTGGGAAAATAATTGATACGGTCGTTCCGTAAGGATTTGCTTAATGTGGACAGCAGGCTAAGACCAAATAGCCTAGAGAATTGTAAAATT
>CAUVGV010000112.1:0-7835 GCA_963551505.1 uncultured Kingella sp. | reverse complement strand
TGGAATGTGTGAACCGCGCTGGTGCAACACAATAAAATGCTTGCCTTGCTGCAAATTGATTTGTTGAAACAAGGGGATGAGTTTGTCATCAGGCATATTTTGGCTGCCGTCATAGCCCATGTTGGTGGGCTGAATCAGGTGGTCTATCCAACGTTTACCAATCAGGTTGAAAATCGCCATTTCGTTGCTGGCTTGCGCGCTGTAAAAATAGGTTTGATAGCCCTGTTCTTTGGCAAGGCGGAACAAATTGGTGTCGCCGCTGCTGATTTGCTCAAAGCCGTTGGCATGGGAAATGGCGTTGAAAAAACTGGGCAACGAGATAGCGGTCATCATGCCTGCCGAATAAACAGGCATGACAATGGCATCGGGATGGTTTTTCAGGCTGCCTATAAACGGCGATGTATCGCGCGCGTAGCCGAATATTTTAAGATGCGATGCGCTTTCGCTCTCGCCCATAATCAAGATGATGTTTTGCGGACTGTTTTCGCTGCTGGTTTTGGCGGGGGCGGCGTGGCGATAAACAGGCACTTTGCTCAGATGAAAGGCTTGATAGGGCAAGATTCTGCCGACAAAGTAGCCAAAGCTAAAATAATTGGCTTTGATGCGGCTGTATGTGGGCTTGGGGGAAATGCCGTGCTCTTGCGTGGTTTTGAACGAGCGTCCAACGATTAAGGCGATGGCAAGGAAAAACACCCAATCGGCGGCACGATGCGTTTGGCGGCGAAATTTGCTCAGGCTTAAAAACAACGCGCTTTCCACCAATCCCCACAGCGCAGGCAGCCAAACCACTTGCAGCATGGATGCGCCTGCGTTGCCCACTTCGGTGATTTCTTTAAACATCAGCCAATAGTTGATGCCTGTTATCCAGCTTTGATAAACCGCGTAGTGAACATTGTTAGCAATCATGCTGGCGGCAAAGAAGATGAAAATGGCAACACGGCTAACGCGGTGTCGTGCAAACAGATAAAGCGCAGCGACGACGGCAATCAGCGCGAATGCTTCCGCCGCTTGACGAACGTTGAGCTGGGGAATATGAAAGACGGCGCGGTAGGCAAGTTCGCTTAATGTGAGCAGCGTGCTGTAAACCAGTAAAACTAAGAGCGATTTTTTCATAATGGTAAGACGCATTTTCAGGCTGCCTTTGCTATTGCGCCAAAGGCAGCCTGAAAACGCTTAGGGGCGAAGTTCTTTTTTCAAGCGGATGTAAATCACGCGGGTGGCGAGGGCGATGGTTTCGTCGTTTTTGTCAAACAGGCGCACGGTGAACTCGGGCAGGTATTTGTCGCCGCCTGCGGTGGCGGCGCGGATGCGTTCTACGTCGTCGTAGTTGAGTTTGCAGTCTAGGTACACTTCGCCAAACCCTGGTTTGATGAAGTCAATGGCGGCGGATTTGTCCCACACATAATAATTGTCGCCCAGCGCGCCCAGCAGCATCACGGAATAGATGGGATCGGTGATGGAAAGCAGGCTGCCGCCAAATTGGCTGCCGTTCATGTTGCGCGTGTAGGGCAGGTTGCGCAGTTTGGCGCGCAGGTGGGTGAAATCGGGCGAAATATGCGTAACCACGATGCCTGAATAGCGCAGCGGTGCCCATAGGTTCATGCGGCGGCGCAGGGTGGCGGCGGATTTGGGGAGTTTGCGGGGCAGGGCTGCCATGTTTATTCCTTGTTTTCGCTGGCGTTGTCGGTATTAAAAAAGAGGTGTTGCACAGCAAAGACGTTGCCTGCGGCATCGCGCAAGGGGCTGTGGGCGGCGCTGTGTTTGATAACCAGCAAATTCAGGCTGCCTGATGTGTTGATGACAATGCCTGCTTCTGCGCCTGCCTCGTCTTGCACCATTGCGCCTGCGCTTTGGGCGGCGGGGCTGGTGGCGATGGCAAGCCCGCGTTTCACTTGCCCGCGATATTGGGCGCGCGCGATGACTTCTTGCCCGGGGTAGCAGCCTTTGCGGAAATGCACGCCGCCGATGGTGTGCTGGTTGAGCATTTGGGCAACGCAGCTTTCGCTGGTGGCGGCGCAAATCCACGGATAACCGCTTAGGATTTCGTGTTGCTGCCACGCGGCTTCGGCGGCGGCATCGTAGGCGGGCAGTTCATCGCGTGGGGCGATTTTCAGGCTGCCTGTGTGTGGCAGTTGGATTTCGCCTTGTTCATTTACGGCAAACGCCAGTTGCGGCTCGCCGGGGCGTTGCGGTTGGGCATTGCTTTTCAGGCTGCCTGCCACGCCCCAATCGGGCAGGATTTCCAATTGCACTTTGGCGCGCAACACATACATTTTGAGGCGTTTAACCACGGCTTCCGCCAAATCGGCGGCAAGCGCGAGCAGGATTTCGCTGCCTGTGTTTTGCGCAATCAGGTTGGCAATCACGCGCCCTTTGGGGGTGTTGTAGGTGGCGTAGCAGGCTTGGTTAGCTTGCAGGCTTTTGATGTCGTTGGAAAATTGATTGTGCAGAAAATCGGCGGCATCGCTGCCTGTGGCGCGGATAACGGCGAAAAAGGGGAGTTGGGTTGTTTGCATGATGGTTTCCTTTGTGTGTGGTTAATGGGTTTCAGGCTGCCTTTGGGTGTTATGGGGTGCTGATTTGGCTAAATGTTAATGTGCCGTTTTCTAGGGCGCATTCAGCAAGCTGCCCGCCCCAGTTGGCGGCGCAAACGGCGAAATCGCAAAAGCTGGTATCGTCTTCCAACCAAAAGGCGGCGTAGGCGATTTGGGGCTGGCTGGGGGCAGCGAGGCGGCTGTTTGCGGCGATAAGTTGCAGGATGTCGCTTTGGTGCTGTTCTAGCCATGTGAGTTGGACGGAGACGGCTTCTAGCGCGGCGATGCTGGGGGTGGTGTCGCTGTCAATCAGCAGAGTGCTGTCGGCTGCCCACAGGGTGCATTCGGCTTCTAGGGTTTCTTCGGTGTCGTCGGGGAGGTGAGTGATTTGGGGGATGTGGCGTTGGGCTAGGGTGTGAAGGGTGGTCATGGTGGGGGTTGAGGGAGTTGAAAGGCAGTTAGGCAGCCTGAAAAGGGGTTGTGTTTTGGGATTAACCGTTTTCAGGCTGCATCAGGTGTTTGAGGCAGCCTGAAAAGCGGGTTTAATCTGCGGATGTTTGGGCTACACGGCGTGGGTATGGCGGCGCAACGCCATGAAAAGGGTTATTGTGTTGGGCTGTTTGAGGCAGCCTGAAAACTATTCTGCGGGGGCAAAAATCTCAACATCGCGCTCGGCGAAGTATTGCTGCCACAGCCTCTGCTGCGCCGTATCCAGCGTGGGAAACTGCACCACCAGCGCGTGATACCACGGGTTGCTGTGCTGCGTGTTTAAATCAAATTGGATTTTCAGGCTGTCTAACTGGGTTTGCGCGAAATAGGCGATTTCTTCGGCGGCTTGGTCTAAATCGGCATAGGCGCGGAGCAAATCGTTGATGGAGAGGCGGTAGGTGGGCATGGCTTTAACGATAAAAATAAGGTTTCAGGCTGCCTAAGCGAGCCAGTACACAATATATTGTGCCAATATAATCAACACGATACCCAACGCCGCGCCCACTTTGGCAACGGTGCCAACAATAAAGCCTGCCAACGCGCCGATGCCCACTTTGCCTGCCAGCCACAGGTTGCGTTTGTCGGCAAATTCACCAATGGCTGCGCCCAGCAACGGCCCAAGTATCAAGCCCGCTGGCACAAAAAACGCGCCCACAATGCCGCCAATAAACGCGCCCCACAAGGCTTCCTTGCTCGCGCCCGTATATTTTGCGCCGAGCATCCCCGCCACAAAATCCATCGCCAAACCAAAGGCAGACACAACAAACAACACCAGCAGCGTGGTGGTGCCGATAACGGCGTAGTCTTGTGCGTAGCCCATCAGCCACGCGCCTGCAAACATCAGCGGCAGGCTGGGGAGGGCGGGGTAAATCGTGCCGATTGCGCCGAGGGCGAGCAGAATGATGGCGAGGGTGATGAGTAGCAGGGTCATGGGCGGGTGAAATGGCTGGAATACGTTTTTGCTTGGCTGAAATTGCGTTTCAGGCTGCCTATATCGCGGCGTGGTCGGTTTCGCCCGTGCGGATGCGGATAACTTGCTCAACGGGGTAAACAAAGATTTTGCCGTCGCCAATTTTGCCCGAGCGGGCGGTTTCTACGATGGTTTCTATCGCGCGTTCCACCATATCATCGGGCAACACGAGTTCCAGCTTCACTTTGGGCAAAAAATCAACGGCGTATTCTGCGCCGCGATAGATTTCGGTGTGCCCTTTTTGTCGCCCGAAGCCTTTAACTTCGGTTACGGTCATGCCTGTGATGCCGATTTCGGTAAGGGCTTCGCGCACGTCATCGAGCTTAAAGGGTTTGATGATGGCTTCAATTTTTTTCATGGCGATTATTGGGGATGGAGCGGGTTGGTTGGATAAATGAGGTTTGGCTTCGCGGCAGCGCGTCAATCTGTTTTCAGGCTGCCTATGCAGATGAGGCAGCCTGAAAACAGCGTTTACAGGTTAATCCACCCTGCCCCGTTCACTTTCACAATATTGCTCAATGCGTCTAACCATGCGGGGTTGTCGTTGAGGCAGGGGATGTATTGAAATTGCGTGCCGCCTGCGGCGTGGAATTGCTCGCGCCCGCGGATGGCGATTTCTTCCATCGTTTCCAAGCAATCGCTCACAAAGCCTGGGCAAACCACGTCTAGCTTGGTGATTTTGTGTTTGCGTGGCAATTCTTTGAACAGGGTTTGCGTGCTGGGTTCTAGCCATTTGCCGCCGCCAAAACGGCTTTGGAACGAGACCACATAATCCTGCTCGTTTAAGCCCAATTCCAGCGCGACAAGGCGGGCGGTTTCGCGGCATTCTTGGGCGTAGGGGTCGCCCAAATCGCTGTGTTTTTGCGGGATGCTGTGGAAGCTGAACATCAGTTTTTCGCCTGCGCCGTATTGTTTGCGGTAGCTGGCGATTTGCTGGGCGAGGGCGCGGATGTAATCGGTGTGGAAATAAAACCGCGCCACGGTGCGCACCGACATTTGATTGCGCTCGTGTTCCAATTCGCCCAGCACTTTATCCAACGCTGCGCCTGTGCTGCTGGCGGCGTATTGCGGATACAGCGGCAGCACAATCAGCCGCCCCACGCCTTTGCTTTTGAGCGTGCTCATGGCTTCGTGGATGCTGGGCTTGCCGTAGCTCATGGCGTAGGCGCAATGGACGTTTTCAGGCAGCCTGTCGCGCAAGCCTTCTAGCTGGCGATGGGTGAACACTTTGAGCGGCGAGCCTTCTTTAAGCCAGATTTTTTTGTATAGCTCGGCGGATTGGCGGCTGCGCAGCGGCAAGATGATGCCACGCAACAGCGGTTGCCACAGCCATGGCGAGAGTTCCACCACACGCGGGTCGGATAAAAAATCGCGCAAAAAAGGGCGCACGGCTTCGGGCGTGGGCGCTTCGGGCGTGCCGAGATTGACGAGTAAAACGCCGATTTGGTTTTGTTCGGCAAGGGGGATGGAAAATTCAGGATGAAAATGCATGGGTTTTTAACCGCGCTAAGCGGCGTTGTTGATGGGGCGTGTAGGCAAATTTGGTTTTCAGGCTGCCTAAACCATTTGATTAAACGTAGTTTTTTGTACGGGTTAAATCCATAATCAGCAAGGGATTGTCTGCGCGCATTTTGTCAATTAACTCTTGGCAACGGTAGGTTTGGGGTTCTTGCCACAGCCAGTCTAACTCGGCTTGGGTGAGCCCCACCATTTGCAAAAACTGCACCTTGCCGTTGGGCGTATCCATTTCGGGCAGTTTGGGGTCGGGCGCGAAGGCGATGCCGACGATGGCGGTGTCGGTGTCCAGCCGCACGGGCCCGTTGGCTGGGATAAAGTGATAGGGTTCAAACCATTTGCCGCTGTCAAACACATAGCGGGCAAGGTTGTTCATCACATTAATCACCCATATAGGCTCATGGTTTGCGCCGTTTTGGTTTTTGTCGTCTGCAACAGGGGCGATGCGGCAGGTAAATTCAAAACCCCATTTGCTGAAATCGGCTTCCGCGCTTTCGGGGTCAAAATACAACTCGCTCATGCCATAGGAAACCAGATGGCGGTGGAACTGCTGCTCGGTGCAATCGTAGATGCTTACGCCGTCTAGCGGGTCTTTGCCGCCTATCATGTATTTGATGATGGTGCCGTAGTAGCGCGGCTCTTGGTTGGGATAAAGGGCGTCAATGGCGACATCTATGGCGTTCCAGCCTACGGCTTCGTCTTCATCAAATCGGGCGCGGTATTCTGCTTCGATCATGTCTTGCTCCTTGTGGGGATGGGGCTGGGATGCTGATGGGGCGCGCTGCGGTTTTGGCTTCGCGCTCATTTTCAGGCTGCCTTTGTTTATTCGGCACTAGTCTGCGCCAACAGGCGGCAGGCTCATTTCCAGTACGCTTTGTGTTTGGCGCGCGCGAAAACCCGCCAGCTTTTGCGCCAACTCGCCATCCTGATTTGCCAACAGCGACACGGCAAACAAGGCGGCATTGGCAGCGCCTGCTTCGCCGATGGCAAAGGTGGCAACGGGCACGCCTTTGGGCATTTGCACGATGGACAGCAGCGAGTCTTCGCCGCGCAAATATTTGCTGGGCACGGGCACGCCGAGCACGGGCAGCGTGGTTTGTGCGGCCACCATGCCCGGCAGGTGCGCTGCGCCGCCTGCGCCTGCGATAATGGCTTGCAAGCCGCGTTCACGCGCGGTTTTGGCGTAGTCAAACATTAAATCGGGTGTGCGGTGGGCGGAGACGACTTGGGCTTCGTAGTCCACGCCAAATTGTTGCAGCATTTTGGCGGCGTGTTCCATGATGTGCCAGTCGCTGTTGCTGCCCATGATGATGCCTATTTTTGCCATGGCAGATTATCCTTTTCGCTACGCTGAACGGGGTTTCAGGCTGCCTTATTTGAAGAAATCGCCCATGCCTGCGGGCAAGCCTTGGGTGAACTGCGCCATTTTGGCGGAGGTGGCGGCTTCGCCTTTTTCGTGTGCATCGCTGATGGCGGCGAGGATGAGGTCTTCCAGCATTTCGGGGTCGTCGGCGGCTTCGCTGATTAAATCGGGGCTGATGCTGATTTTGCGTACAACGTGGCTGCACGTGGCGGTTACTTTAACCAAGCCGTTGCCTGCTTGTCCTTCTACTTCGGTTTGCGCGAGTTCTGCTTGCGCTTTTTTCATGTTTTCTTGCATTTTTTGGGCTTGTTGCATCAAGCCGCCGAGTCCTGCTTTGCCGAACATGGGGTGCTCCTGTTGATGGGTGATGGGAATGGATAAGGCAGCCTGAAATGGGTTGGGTTTTCAGGCTGCCTGAAATGGGCGCGATTATAGCATTTATTTGTGGGGGCTTGGTTTTGGGGTGGGGTTGGGGGTGGGCAGCCTGAAAACAAGTTTGTGCTTTGTAGTTAGCTTTATGTGTTGCTTTAACCATGCGTCTCATGCCGACGGGGCACTTACTTTTCTTTGCTGCGCCAAAGTGTGAACCTGCATTCATCATCCACACGATAGCTTTCACGTCCTAAAAACATGGCTACGGCGTTGCAAATGCTCGCAAGGTATCCAACCTTGCTGTGCTTTGCGCCTTGTATCCATGCTTTTATGACGCAAAATCTATTCGCGTGGACAATGAATACAGGTTCAAAGCAAAAGAAAGGCGACCCCGACGTGCAGGTTCGCTGCGCGAACTTCCCTCACTCCGCATCCTTTTTTCGGCGCGTGCGAACTAGTCGCACTTCGTGCGCCGTCGAACAAGCGCACGCTTTTTCCCGAAAAAAAGATGCTCCGTTCGGCTGGACGTAGGGGAAAGGACAGTAGCATTAAACAGTTGTGAAGCGTTAGGCAGCCTGAAAGCCAATCTAGC
>CAUVGV010000111.1:0-7896 GCA_963551505.1 uncultured Kingella sp. | reverse complement strand
ATAACGGTGTGCTCGTCTTGAAACTGGGCTTGGGCATGGATCACTTGCACGTTTGCCATGTTGTCTAGCTTGGCGAAATTGGCGGCGCGCAGCTTGGGGATTAGGTTGTTTTTGGCTTGCATGGCAGCCTGAAAATCGTGCTGCTTTGCGCCCTCTACTAGCAGTTTTTTGCTGGGAATGCAGCCGATGTTGATGCACGTTCCGCCGTACATTTGATCGTTTTGTTCTACTAAAACAACGCTTTGCCCGTGGTTGGCTAAATCGGCGGCAAGCGTTTTGCCTGCTTTGCCAAAGCCGATGATGAGATTTTGTGTGTGCATGGTGGTCTCCAAAATAAAAAAACAAGATGCGGATGATAGGGGCATCTTGTTGGCGAGTATGGTGTAAACGGCGCGTTTTATGGTGAAAAGGGCTGATTTGGGCGCTTGGTGGTTTTCAGGCTGCCTTAATCTACATCGTAGTCGCGCATTTTGCGTTCTAGGCTGTCTAGGCGGCGGTTGGTATGCTCTATTTGGCGTTGCAGTTTTCCAAGCTGTTGTTGGCAGTCGTTAAGCTGCTGGGCGATTTGGTTGTATTGTTCTTGATTGATTGGGCTGCTCGGGCTATCTGCGGCAGCCTGAAAACCGAAGGTTTCAACGGAGTTAAAACGGAGAAACTGCCCGATGTTTTGCAGGGTTTGCCCAATTTGCTGGGCTTTTTGCGCCAGCGCGTTGGCTTGGCTTTCGCCGAAGATGCGTTGCAAGTCTTGCTGAGGCGTGTAGCGCAGTTGGCTGCAACAAAGCATCAGGTTCATGCCGATGGTGGCATCACCTTCTAGGGCGAGATCGCTGAATTGGGGCATTGCGCCGCGCAGGATGTTGGGCAGGGCATCGTTGTGTAGGATAAGCGTGCAGCTTGGGGCTTGCTGCGTGGGGTCTAGCGTGCCTTGGGCGTTGATGCGCCCGATGATTTTCAGGCTGCCTGTTTGCAGGGCGATGGCGATGCCGTTGTAGCCTGCGAGTTGGGCGCAGACTTCGGGGTTGTGGGACAGGATGTGGTTGATGAGTGGGATGGAGAGCATGGCTGGGAAGGGTGGATGGGTTGAGGCAGCCTGAAAACGAGTGAAGCGGGTTTCAGCGAAGCTAAAACGGCAGCTAAAAATGTTTTCAGGCTGCCTTAATGTGTCAATAAATCGGCAGCCTGAAAACCAGTAAACCGCATATAAAATGATAGCAACCAATGGAGTGGCGACGGCTCATCGCCAAAGGGCGCGTTAAATAGGGCTGCGTTATGGCATTCACCCCAATGTCAGCAAGCCGCCAACGCTCCATTCGCACAGCAAAAATACATTTTCAGGCTGCCTTTGGGTTAATAGGCAGCCTGAAAACCCTATTTCGCTTGCCAAGTATCTTTCAACGTAACCGTGCGATTAAACACCGCCGCTTCCCCTTGCTTGTGGTCAAAGCGGTCGGTAACAAAATAGCCCAAGCGTTCAAACTGCCAGCGGCTTTCGGGCGGCAAATCGGCGGCAATGCTTTCGGCGTAGGCGGTGATTTCCTGCACCGAGTTGGGGTTGAGAAAATCGGTAAACGGCAAATACTCACCATCTTCGCCGCGCACGGCATCGGGGCGTTCCACCGTAAACAAGCGGTCATACAGGCGCACGTTGATTTGCGCCGCGTGCTGGGCGGACACCCAATGAATCACGCCTTTCACCTTGCGCCCTTCAGGGTTTTTGCCCAGCGTGTCGTGGTCAAGGCTGCATTTCAGTTCCACAATCTCGCCACGCTCGTTTTTCACCACTTCATCGCAACGCATCACATAGCTGTGGCGCAGCCGCACTTCGCCACCCAGCGTCAAACGCTTCCAGCCCTTGGGCGGCACTTCGGCAAAATCGTCTTGTTCAATGTAAATCGTTGCGCTAATCGGCACATTGCGCTCGCCAAACTCGGGATGGTTGGGATGAAACGCGGCGGCGCGGCTTTGGGTAACGCCCGCTTGGTAATTGGTGAGCGTAACTTTCAGCGGGTTCAACACCGCCATCAGGCGCGGCGCGGTGTGTTCCAATTCCTCGCGGATTGCGCCTTCCAGCACGCTCATGTCCACCACGTTTTCCGATTTGGAAATGCCCGCGCGTTTGGCAAACAGACGCAAGCCCTCGGGCGTGTAGCCACGACGGCGCATACCCGAAATGGTCGGCATACGCGGGTCGTTCCAACCGCTCACATGCCCTTCGGTAACCAGTTGGTTGAGCTTGCGTTTAGACGTGATGGAATACAGCAATTCCAAGCGGGAGAACTCGTATTGATGCGGGCGCGTGGCGTGTGGCGCGGGAATGTTGTCCAACACCCAATCATACAGCGGGCGGTGCGCTTCAAATTCCAGCGTGCACAGCGAGTGAGTGATGCCTTCAATGGCATCGGAAATGCAGTGGGTGTAGTCATACATCGGGTAGATGCACCATTTGTCGCCCGTGTTGTGGTGGTGGACGCGGCGAATGCGGTAAATCACAGGGTCGCGCATGTTTACATTGCCCGATGCCATGTCAATTTTCAGGCGCAGGGTTTTGCTGCCGTCTGGGAACGCGCCGTCGCGCATTTTATAAAACAAATCAAGGTTTTCTTCTACGCTGCGCTCGCGGTAGGGGCTGTTTTTGCCCGCTTCGGTAAGCGTGCCGCGATATTCGCGCATTTCTTCGGGCGTAAGATCGTCCACATAGGCTTTGCCGTCTTTAATTAAACCAACGGCGTAATCAAACAGTTGGTCGAAATAGTTGGAGGCATATCGCGCTTCGCCCGCCCAATGAAAGCCCAGCCACTCTACGTCTTCTTTGATGGAGCGGACGTATTCGTCGTTTTCTTTTTCGGGATTGGTGTCGTCAAAGCGCAGGTTGCATTGCCCGTCAAAAATGTAGGCTAAACCGAAGTTTAAGCAGATGGATTTGGCGTGTCCGATGTGCAAATAGCCGTTGGGCTCGGGCGGGAAGCGGGTGTGAATGGTGGTGTGTTTGCCTGTTTTAAGGTCGTCTTCAATCAGCGTGCGGATAAAGTGGTTATCGGCAAATTGGTCTTTGGTTAGCATGGTTCGTCTCTTGAAAAATGGTTTTCAGGCTGCCTTTTGCGACTGGGGCAGCCTGAAAATAATAAAAATAGCAAATAGAATGGGGGCGAATTGTACCCGAAAGCGGTTGCTTTGTGGGCTTGGTTCGCTGCTCTAAAATAATTACCGTTTGCGCGAAAAACCGCTTGCGTTGCCCCTTATTTTTTCGTTTAATCGCGCCTGCTTTTTCAAGCCTTTTATCTACCCTAGGCGTGATGGAAATCACGCCCTTTTTATTTAGGAATTACCATGAACAAAACCCTGCTTATCAGCACGCTCGCCGCTTTATTCTTGGGTGCGTGTAGCGGTTCGGACAATCAAGACCAATCGGCTGCTGTCGCGTCCGAATCCGCGCAAAACAACAACGCTGCCACCAGCCAACTGAATTTGTATATTTGGTCCGACTACACCGACCCCGACACCATCGCCCAATTTGAAAAAAACAATTCAGTTGCCGTAACCCAAGCGTTTTACGACAGCAACGAAGCATTAGAAGCCAAAGTTTTAACCGGCAAATCAGGCTTTGACCTTGTGGTGCCCTCCATTGCCAACGTGGGGCGACAAATCCACGCAGGCGCATATCAAGAAATAGACAAAAGCCAAATCCCCAACTACAACAACATAGACCCCGAATTGCTCAAACTCATGACGCAAGTGGACCCAGGCAATAAATACGCCGTGCCCTATTTTTGGGGCATCAACACCCTTGCCATCAACAAAAAACTCGTCGCCAAAGCCCTTGGCAGCGACCAATTGCCCGAAAACGAATGGGATTTGGTGTTCAACCCCGAATACACCAGCAAACTCAAACACTGCGGCATCAGCTTTTTTGACAGCCCCACCGAACAATTCCCCCTCGTGCTCAAATACATCGGCAAAGACCCCAACAGCAACGATAAAGCCGACCTAGAAGCCGCCGCCGAAGCCATGCGCAAAGTGCGCAACGATGTGCGCCTATTTAGCTCATCGGGCTACATCAACAACCTTGCGCAAGGCAATTTATGCGTTGCCATTGGCTATGGCGGCGATTTAAACATCGCCAAACGCCGCGCCGCCGAAGTCGGCAACAACGACATCCAAGTGCTCACGCCCAAAACAGGCGTAGGCATCTGGATAGATTCATTTATGATTCCCAAAGATGCCAAAAACGTTGCCAACGCGCATAAATACATCAACTACACGCTCGATGCCAAAGTCGCCGCCAAAAACGGCAATTTTGTTACCTACGCCCCGGCCAGCCAAGGCGCACGCGCCCTGATGGACAAAACGCTTGCCGACGACCCCTCCATCTTCCCCAACGCCGAAACCAAAGCCAACAGCTTTATCGTGCTGCCCAAATCGCCCGAAACCATCAAGCTGCAAACCCACCTTTGGCTCAACCTAAAAACCAAACGCTAAACCGCCCAGCAGGCATCTTGCGCATAGATGCCTGTTTTGTGTATTGATTAGGCAGCCTGAAAACCACGCAACGAAGCCCCAGCGATTTAATGATATAGTTACCCGCATCATCCGCAATAAAACCCATTTTCAGGCTGCCCTATTCCCCCCAACACCACCATGAACCCACTCATCACCCACCTGCGCCCCGCCAAACACGAAGACTGCCACACCATCTACGAGCTACACCGCCTATCCGTGCGCCACACCTGCATCAAAAGCTACAACCAAGAAATCCTAGACGCATGGCTCAGCCAGCTCAACCCCAACGGCTACGCCGCCGCGCTGGATAACCCACACAAAACCATGTGGGTGATTGAATACAAAAACCGCATCAGCGGCTTTTTCCTGCTAGACACCCAAGAAGCCCTGCTAGACGCGCTCTACGTCCATCCCTTCTTACAAAACAACGGCTTAGGCACAGCCATGCTGCAACGCGCCGAAAAACTCAGCACCGCCGCCAATCTAAGCGTGCTCAAAGTGTACGCCTCCATGAATTCCGTCAATTTCTACGCCCTTAACGGCTACGAAGCGCTCGGCGAAGCCATTATGCCGTTTAACCAAAACATCGCCACGCGCTGCATGCTGATGCGAAAATTTCTACAATAAAAACAACCCAATCCCCCAAACCACCTAGCCCAAGATTGACAAAACTTAACCACATCTATATCATCGCGCACTTTCCTTCTTGGAGTAATGGCTGAGAGGCTGAAGGCACACCCCTGCTAAGGGTGCATGTGGGCTTAAACCTGCATCGAGGGTTCGAATCCCTCTTACTCCGCCAAATATAAAACGACGCTGGTTTATTCAGCGTCGTTTTTGTTTTGCCTAATCCAAAATTTCGCCCGCGATGCTTTTCAGGCTGCCTCATTGTCATATAGATATAGGCAGCCTGAACCCTTATTTATTATCTTTATTTATTGCATCTGCACCGAGCCGCGCACCGTTTGCCGCACCGTCCGCACGCCCGCATCCAAGTCCATCGGCATCGCCGCATCCATTGCCTTCGCGCTGCGCGCAAAACTTTCCGCCATCATAGGCGCGGCTGCCACGCCCTCATCGCCGTTTTCAAACGACTGATGCAATTCCACGCGCACAATCTTGTAGTTTGAAAAGCCCAGCGTTTTGCTCACATTCAACGCCCGAGTGCGGAACGAGCGCAACGCCTGCTCGCTCGCCGCATCCACCGCCGCCGCATGTTTTTTCGGCGACACGCTAAACGACACGCCGCCCAGCATCGCATCCTGCTGACTATCCGCCACCAGCTTGCTCAGCGCCGCAAAATCCGCGCTTTTCACATAAATATCCGCCGAATCCGTCCAGCCCTTAATTCCCTTGCGCTTCTCATCGTATTCGGGATAAACGCTGCGGCTGCCCGATTCCACCTCAAACGCGCGATTTGCCTTGGCGCGCGCCAGCACCGCGTTCACGCGCTTGGTAACCTTATTGCTCACCGCCTCGCGCGAAGCTCCCGATTCCACCACGCGCAGCGTAACCGACATCGTGTCGTTGGGCACGCGCACGCTCGCGCTTTCGGAAAACTCCGCCACGTTGTAATGCAACTCTTCCGACATCGCGGGCGCAGCCAAACCCAAAGTCGCAAGCAAAACCCATTTCTGAAACATCATCAAATACTCCCAATAAAGATACAAAAAAGCCGTTTAGGCAGCCTGAAAAGCACAAAGTTACAACGAAACGCATTATACAACGCGAAACCGCCAAAAACCATACAGTGCATTCTGAAAACATGATATTATCCGCCGCTTCAAAATTAAGCGCTCCGCTAAAACAAAAGGATAACAACCATGGCAAAGCTCACCGAAAAAGACATTCTCGCATGGGACGGCCCCGAAGAAGATTACATGAACGCGCAGCATTTGGAATTTTTCCGCAATCTGCTTACCAAACAACAAGATGAAATCATCAACAAAGCAGGCGCAACCACCGACCGTATGCAACACGACACCGCATCCGCAGCCGACCCCGCTGACCGCGCCAGCCAAGAAGAAGAATACGCCCTAGAACTGCGCGCCCGCGACCGCGAACGCAAACTGCTCGCCAAAATCCAAGCCGCGCTGCGCGCCATCGACGAAGGCGAATACGGCTACTGCCTAGATACAGGCGAACCCATCGGCTTAAAACGCCTGCTCGCCCGCCCCACTGCCACCCTATCCGTAGAAGCACAAGAACGCCGCGAACGTTTGAAAAAACAATTTGCCGATTAAACCCACGCCCGATAATACGCTTATCGGGTTTTGTGTTTTCAGGCTGCCTATTCTGTTGAGGCAGCCTGAAAACACCCACGCAACAATAATCCCAAACCACAAAACCATGACCACACCCCACCACTACGAAAACTTCCCCGTTGGCTCCATCCTGCTGCCTCGCCGCCTGCGCCGCCCCATCCACGCCGTGTACGCCTTTGCCCGCACCGCCGACGACATCGCCGATGAAGGCAACGCCTCCCCCGCCGAACGCCAAGCCCAACTGTCCGCGCTCAAAGCCGAATTAGACCGCATCGCCGCCAACCAAACCCCGCACACCCCGCTGATGCAACGGCTGCACCGCGAAGCCATCGCCCCGTTTACGCTGCCGCTCAAACCCTTTTATGACCTCCTTTCCGCCTTTCAGCAAGACACCGAAAAAACGCGCTATCAAAACTTCGCCGAATTGATTGACTACGCCCGCCGTTCCGCCAACCCCATCGGGCGCATCGTGCTCCATCTCAACGGCACCACCGACCCCTACCACATCGCCCAAAGCGACGGCATTTGCACCGCCTTGCAACTCATCAACTTCTGGCAAGACATCGCCCTAGATTGGCAAAAAAACCGCGTTTACCTGCCGCAAGACGACCTAGCCAAATTCCAAGTGCGTGAAGAAGACATCGCGCAAGGCAACATCACCCCGCCACTACGCAAACTCATCGTCCACCAATGCGACAAAACGCAAAAAATCCTGCACGCAGGCGCACCGCTGGGCAAAGCACTCACAGGGCGCATCGGCTTTGAAATCCGCATGATTATTCTAGGTGGCAACCGCATCTTAGAAAAAATCGCTGCCAATCAATATGATGTGTTTCAACACCGCCCCACGCTGGATTGGAAAGACTGGCTGCAAATCATAAAACGCGCATGGCAGAAGAAATAAGCAGCCTGAAAATAGTTATTTCAGGCTGCCTCCATGTCGGATAAATACACAAAAAAACAAACATCCACGAATGTTGATATTTGCCTACAAACCCACAATCGGCACAGCAACAGCATAAAATACTGTATCTCAACAAAAATTAAGCATAATTTAGCACAATTCGCCCTGTTATTGGTTTGACAGAAATGAAATAAAAATACATAATGCGCCCTATTCAGTCGCACAAAAGCG
>CAUVGV010000110.1:0-7951 GCA_963551505.1 uncultured Kingella sp. | reverse complement strand
CAAGCTGCGAGCCATAGCGGGAGAATTCGGCGCTGCCTGCACCATCGGCTACGGCGATAAAGTGCAAGCCTGTGCGCGGGTGGTAATCAATGCGGTAGTCGTCGTCGCAATGGGTGCCGTTGTGGGCATGGCTGCGTCCTCGCACGCGGGCGGCAATTAGGTTGCCTTGTGGGGTGGGGATGCTATCGTGGGCGGTGTCGGGTTTGGGAAAACGTGCGTTTTTTGGGGTTGGATTGTTTTGCCACAGGCTTTTGGGGTCGGGGTTGATGTAGAGTTTTTGGACAACGGGGGTGATGTTGTTGTTTTCGTGGATTTGGTAGTGGATTTCTACATCGCCTGATTGGCTGGGCGTGCCGTGGATTTGCTGGGCGGCTGCGTCCCATGTTAAGCCGCATTCGGGGTGGAAGGTGATGGCGGTGGCGGTGGGGGGCAAGGCGGCGCGGTAGGGTTCGCCGTGGCGGGCGTTGGGCAGGGGGGTGGGGGTGTATTTGGGCATGGGTAGGGTTTGGGGGGTGTTGATTATGGTGGTTTCAGGCTGCCGTTGTGCATCATCTTGGCGATGAACTGTTGTTGCGCTATTTTGATTTTCAGGCTGCTGTTGGCTTTCAGGCAGTCTGAAATCGTTTTGCGCGAATGTTTGAATTTCGCTGGTTGTGGCGTTTTCAGGCTGCCCTTGTAAACCATCTTGGCGGTAAGCTGTTGTTGCGTTATTTGCGTTTTCAGGCTGCGTTTGGGTTTTAGGCAGCCTGAAATCATTTTGTGCGGGTGTTTGGGCTTCGGTGGTTGCAATGTTTTCAGGCTGCTGTTGAGCATCGTCTTGGCGACGAGCCGTTGCCGCTCCATTTGTGTTTTCAGGCTGCATTTGGGCATCGCTGGTTGCGGCGTTTTCAGGCTGCCCTTGTAAACCATCTTGGCGGTAAGCTGTTGTTGCGTTATTTGCGTTTTCAGGCTGCGTTTGGGTTTCAGGCAGCCTGAAATCATTTTGTACGAGCGTTTGGGTTTCGCTGGTTACGGTATTTTTAGGCTGCCCTTGCAAACCATCTTGGGGGCGAGCCGTCGCTGTTCCATCTGTGTTTTCAGGTTGCCTAAAATCGTTTTGCATAGGCGTTTGGATTTCGCTGGTTACGGTGGTTTCAGGCTGCCGTTGTGCATCATCTTGGCGATGAACTGTCGCCGCTCCATCTGTGTTTTCAGGCTGCTTTTGTGTATCGTTAATTGCTGCGTTTTCAGGCTGCTGTTGGTTTTCAGGCTGCATTTGGGGTTCACTGGTTGCGATGTTTTCAGGTTGCGCTTGGCTTTCGTTATCCGCCGCATTTTCAGGCTGCATCAAATGCTGCTGCGCGGCAAACACTGCCCATGCTTGTTTTACGGCTTCCAGTTTGTCGCCATGTTGGGCGGCAAAGGTTGCCCAATCTTGTTCACGCGCGTGGTTTAGCCAGTTGCGCCATTCGTTTAAATTTTGCATACGCTTGTCCTTTGTTGATGCCTGAAAATCGTCCGTTAAAAATCATCTGAAATGCAAAACCGTTCAACTTGCTCAACTGTCATCATTCTTGCCTACGCAGGAATGATGGCATTGTTTGTTTTTCAGGCTGCCAATTAGGTTTGCAAAGGGTTCTATCTGCCAACGCGGGTTGCGGCAATCGGCAGCCTGAAATTTAAAATGAAGTGGTAACGACTCGCTGCCAAATGTTTGGTTCAACAGGGTTTGACTGATTGGAAAAATGTCGGCGAGCCGCTAACGCTCCATCGGTTGCGGATTTTGCAAAGTTTTCAGCCTAAAAATCGCCCGCCGCAATCATCCCCGCGCGCGCGACACGTCAAAATCGCCGCCTTCGGACGACATGGTAAGCTGGCGTTGGCAGTTGGGGCAGGTGATGGTGGTGTCGTAGGCGTTGGCGCAGAAGGTTTGCCCGCAGTTGCCGCATTGGCATAACGCGCTACTTGCGCCGCAATGGGGGCATCCGCCGCCGCCCATCAATGATGCGGTGGAGATGGTTTGGGTGTTCACGCGGGGGTCGGACCAGTCTTTGTAGTCGGCTTCCACGGGGAAAACGCCTGCGTAGCTAAACACTTGCGCGGTTTGTTGCTTGGTGAAAAACGGCACGTCGGTCATCATCGGGGCGCGTTCGTATTTCACCAAATAGGGCAGCTTGGTTTTGCTGCATAAGCCGCTGATGATGACGTAGTTTTCGTCCACGGCGGCGGCTTGTTCTAGGTCTTTGACCAGCGTGAGAAACGGTTGCTCGCCTTTGTCTAGGCTCACGGGCATATCCACGCCGAGGCTGCGGCTTTGCGAGGAGACGGATTGCGAAATCCAGTCAATAAAGGCTTTGAAATCGGCTTCGTTGTTGGTGTCTAGGCGCAATACGCCGTGGCTGATGGGGGCGAGTTGGGCGAGGTCGGCAAACGGCCCGATGCCGATGGCAACGAGGTTGGCGCGGTGGGCGAAATCGCGCTGCCAGCGGGCGATGGCGGCAGCGGGGTTGTCGGTTGCGCCGCCATCGGTCATCAGATAGACCACGGGCTTGTAGTCGCCTTTGCGCTCGGGCGAATTGGTGATGACGTGTTGATTGATTTCGTCCATCACATGATTTAACGCCGCGCCCAGCGATGTGCCTGAACCCACGGGCAGGCGCGGGGGGTAAAACGCCACCAGTTCCACCAGCGGCGCAAGCGTTTTGGCGATACCTGCAAAGGCAATCACGGATAAATACACGGTTTCCAGCGCGTAGGGGTCGCGGCGCAGGGTGTCAATCAGGCGGCTGATGCCCTCTTGCATTTGGCGCAGGGGTTGCCCGACCATGCTTTCGGATACGTCGATAACGAGGAAAATGGGGAGGCGGCGCATTTTTGGGAGTCCTTTTTGTGGGTGGGGGATGGGTTTCAGGCTGCTTTGTTTAGAACCTGTATTCACTATTTCCATAGGCATCTTTCACGCCCTAAAAACGTGGCTACCGCGTTAAAAACGCTCACAAGGTGTCCAACCTTGCTGCGCTTTTTGCCTTGTATCCACGCTTTTATGTCATCAAATCTACCTATGGAAATAGTGAATACAGGTTCTTACATGATTATGCAGCCTGAAAAAGGTTTACACAAGTTTACACAATCGCTTGGCGGTTGCTTTGCGTGAGGGCGATTTCTATTTCGCCAAACTGGTTTTCTTGGCGCACGCGCACCAAGCCTTCTTTGACCAGCTCTAACAGGGCGATGAAATTGACGACGACGTGTGCTGTGCCGAGTTCGGGCTGGAAAAGCTGGGAAAAGGCGCAACGGGTTTGGGCGTTGAGCTGGCGTAGGATGGCGCTCATGCGTTCGCGCACGGAGACGACTTCGTGTTCTATTTGGTGGTTTTGGTTGTGTTTGACGCGGGAGAGGATGCCGAGCCACGCTTGGGTGAGGTCGGCGAGCTGCACTTCGGGCAGACGTTGCGCTTGGGCGATTTCCAGCGGCAGATATGCCCAGCCGAAGTCGCGCCCTGCGCGGGGGAGCGCGTCTAAGCCTTGGGCGGCGAGTTTCATTTGTTCGTAGGCGAGTAGGCGTTGGACGAGTTCGGCGCGGGGGTCGGCTTCGGGTTCTTCGTTTTCAGGCTGCGTTTGTGGCAGCAGCAGGCGGGATTTGATTTCTATCAGCACGGCGGCCATCAGCAGGTATTCGGCGGCAAGGTCAAATTGGTGGGCTTCCATTTGGTTGATGTAGCTGAGGTATTGCTCGGTGATTTGGAGCATGGGGATGTCTAGCACGTCTAGGTTTTGTTTGCGGATGAGGTAGAGCAGGAGGTCAAGCGGGCCTTCAAAGCTGGTGAGGACGACTTGCAGGGCTTGGGGGGGGATGAAGAGGTCTTTGGGGAGGTCGGTTACGGGCTGTCCGAATAGGTAGGCGATGGTCATGGTGGGGTGGAGTTTTGGGGATGGATTTTCAGGCTGCTTTTGGGAGGGTGGTATTGTTTGCCAGCTATGGGGGCTGTGGTGGTGGGCAATGAGTTGCCTTGTTTATCAGTAGGTCGGGCATAAATGCCCGACCTACTTAGCATAGGTTTCAGGCTGCCTTTGTGGGATGGCGAGCGGGTGGCGACGAGCCGTCGCCGCTCCATTTTCAGGCTGCCTTTGGCTTAATCAAGGTCTAGCGCGGCGAGGCAGTCGGCGAGGTGGGCGAATAGGTTTTCGGTGAGGTGGCGGAAGGTGGGGCTGTTGATGGGGGTGTCGTCGTCGCGCCCGTAGATGAGTTTGGTCTCGGGGTAGTCGGCTTGGGCGAAGCCTTTGTAGCCTTTGTGGTACACGGTTTGGGCTTCTTTTTGCGCTTTGTCCCAGTCTGGGGTTTTGCTGGGGTAGTAGGCTTGGGCGGCGGCTAGGGTTACACGTGGGAAGAAGGGGATGGGGTATTGTTGCCCTTGTTGATAGACGGCGAGCCATTGGGCTAGGGTTTCTTGGGCGGTGTTGGGGTGGATGGGGGGCAGGGTGATACTTTGGTGCAGGGAGAGGTAGTGGGTGGGCAGGGGGGTGGGTTGTGGGGCGGCGGCGCTGTATATGAGGTGGCGCAGCAGCAGTTCTATGCTGTCGCTGGCTTGGAGTTTGGCTTGGGTGTTGTGGTTGGGGAGGAATTGGTGGGCGTAGAGGATTTGCCCGTGTTGGTGGTTGTGGGTGAGGGTGTAGTTGAGCGTGCCTGTGGGGAGTTTCAGGCTGCCTGTTTGGTCGGGGTGGCGCGGGCTTTGGATAAGCTCGCTGTTTAGCCCTGCGGCGGCGATGGCTTGTTCTTGCGCGATTAGGGTGTTGAATTCGCCTGTGGGCAGTTGGCTTTGGGCGGTTAGGGTGGTTGCTAGCTCGGCGAAGTCTTGGTTGTGCTGGCGTGCTTGGGTGTAGGCGGTGTCTAGTTGGCGTGGGTTGTCGTTGCCAAATGGCTCGCTGCTGGGATGGATGGCTTCGGTGTAGGGGGCTTGCCAGCCGAGATTGCGTTGCAGCCATTGGCGGCTGGGGTTGCGCCAGTAGCGCAGGAAGTCGGCTTGGGCGATGAATGGGGTGTTTTCAGGCTGCTCTTGCGTTGTTTGATAGTTTTGCAAAAAGGGCGCGGCTGGGGGCTGGGGCGTGTTGAGCGCTTGGGCGTAGTCTTGGCGCGTGCTGATGAGTTTGGCTGCGCTGAAATTGATTGCGCTTGTTTTCGCTCCGTTGGCGCCTGTGGTTTTCAGGCTGCCTGTGTAGTATTTGGGGGAGAAGGGTTGCAGGGGGTGGTGGGTTATCCAATGTTGGTTAAGCTGGCTGGCGGGGATTTGGGTGAGCGCGGCGATGGTGTCGATGAGCTCGCCGATGAGCGTGCTGGGCGCGCGTTCTTCGTCGGTGCGGATGTCTTTGCCGATGTAGGAAAGGTAAAGCACTTCGCGGGCGGATAGGATGGCTTCTAAGAATAGATAGCGGTCGTCGTCGCGGCGGGCGCGGTCGCCTTTTTGCGGATGCTGGGCGATTAGGTCGTAGGGCGCGGCTTTGGTGTTGCGCGGATAGTCGCCGTCGTTGAGCCCGAGTAGGCAGATGGCTTTAAAGGGCAGGCTGCGCATGGGCACCATGCTGCAAATAGTGATGCCGCCGCGCAAAAAGCCTGCGTCGTTTTGGCTGGTGAGATATTGGTTTAGGTGTTGGATGGCGATGGTTTGGTCTATGGCTTGGGTGTAGTGGGCGGTTTGGGCTTCGTTTTGCCAGTTGGCTAGGGCGGTTTCTAGCTGCTGGTGGGCTTGGTGGTCGGCATCGCTTTGGGGGGTGATTAGGTCGTTGATTAGGTTGTGGATGCGTTCGTTCCATTGCGGGATGGTGGCAGGGGTTTGCCATTGGTTTTGGTGTTGGATTAGGGTGTGGACTAGGGCGGCGAAGCGGCTGAGTGTGGCTTGGTGGTTGGGGTTGCTTTCGTGCGGGGCGATGTTGTGCCAGATGGGGTTTTGTGGGTTTTCAGGCAGCATAAAGCCGAGCACAAGGCGTTCTAGCCCTTGTTGCCATGTGTATTGGGCGTTGGGCTGGCTGCTGTGTTGGCTGCGTTGGGCGGCATCGCTGCCCCAGCGGATGTTGAGCTGGGCAACGGTGTCGTGAATCAGCGGCAAATCGTCGCGCGTGAGCTGGTGGGTGGCGAGAATGAGTTCGTTATCCAACAGGGCGATGAGTTTGTCGGCTTCAAAGCGGCTGTCCATCAGGGCAAGGGTTTGCGCTAGGGCATCCAGCAGCGGCTGGCGGTGGGCGATTTGGGTGTCGGATAGGGTGTAGGGCAGGGGGTGGGGGCTGTGTTTGCCAAAGATGGCTTCTATGTAGGGGGTGTAGGGTTCTATGTGGGGGGTGAGGATGGCGATGTCTTGCGGTTGCCAGTCGGGGTGTTGGGCGAGCAAAACGAGCAGTTGGTCTTTGATAATTTGCAATTCGCGCAGGGGGCTGTGCGCACTGTGGATTTGGATGCTGGGGTCGGCGTTGAGCTGGGCGAGGGCAAGGTTTTGCTGGTGGGTGAGTTGGATTTGCTGGATGGCGGCTTGCTCGGGCGTGAGGCAGCCTGAAAACAGGTCGGGGGTAGTGTTTGGAGCAGTATTTTCGGTTTTGGCTTCGCTCAAACTCGTGTTACTTGTTTTGGCTTCGCCGAAACTTACTGCGTTCGTTTTCAGGCTGCCTTGATAGGGGGCGAGGGCGGTTTGGTATTGTTGGTTAAGCTGCTGTTGGGCAGCCTGAAAATGGGGTTGGCTGTGCACATAATCTTGATGCTGGGCAAGCCAGCCGTTGGCATGGGCGGTTTCGGGCAGGGTTTGGCTTTGGATGTGGTATTGGATGCTGTGCAACAGGCTGGGGGAGGGGGTTTCGCTGGTGTAGGAAGCAAGGTCTAGCTGGGCTTCAACTTCGGTCAGCTCGTTGAAAAAATCGCGCCCTTGCTTGCCCAGCGAGGCAAGCAGGGGATGCCCTTGGTAGCTTAAATCGGCGGTTTGGGTTTGGTTGAGGATTTGGGCAGGCTCAATGATGTTGCCCCAGTATTCTTGGCTGGGGTTGAGCGCGAAAATATGCACTTCGCGGTGCAGCGCAAGCCGGGCGAGCAGTTGCAGATACATGGGGGCGAGTGTGGCGATGCCGAACACGAAATAGCGTTGCGGCAGGCGCGGATTGGGGCGGGCGAGCGATTGCATCAGCGTGCGCCACAGTTGCACGCGGTGCGGCGCGCCTTGTTTGCCGTCATCCAGATGCTGCCAAAGCTGGGCTTGCCAGATTTGGGTGTCTGCGCTGCGGCTGTTTGCCAGCTCGGGGACGAGTTTGCCTGCCGCCCATGTTTCTATCCAATTGGGGCGGTACACGAGGTATTGGTCAAACACGTCGGCGAGCTGCCCTGCGAGCTGGTAGGCGGCGTAATCGCCGTTGTTCAGATAGGGCGCGAGGGCTTGGCGCGCGGCGGCAAAATCGGGCGATTGGGCAAACTCGGCAGATTGGAACAGCGCGAGCAGCCGCCAGCGCATCACTTCGGATGAAAACGGGCTGAGCGTAGGGATATTGGGCATGGCTTCGCGCATCAGCCGCCACGCCAAGCCCGCAGGCAGGCTGAAACGCAAATTGGCGGCGATGCCTGTTTCGCGGGCGAGGTATTGGCTGATGTAGCGGCGCATGCCTTGGCTTTGGATGACGATTTCTTCGGCGGCAAAGAGGTTTTCCAACGGGGCGACTTGTTGGATGCGGGCGAGCATTTGCGCGATGTCTTCTAGGCGGTTGGATTGGTAGAGATGGAGCATGGCGGGGCGGATGGGGTGGGTTACGATGGGGGTGGATTATAGATGAGGCGGGCTGAAAGCGGGGGGAAATGGTTTCAGGCTGCCTTTGCACAAAACGCAAAGCGCAAATTGATTTGCCAATGCTTGCCTATTTCAGGCTGCCTTTATCCAGCAACCGATGCAGGATGAACGGTTTCACGGGCGGGGTGGATCGGAATTGACCACGTCTCAAATCGTGGAAGT
>CAUVGV010000109.1:0-8001 GCA_963551505.1 uncultured Kingella sp. | reverse complement strand
TTTAGGGGTAAAACAGTATGTTGAAACAAAGGGATTTGCATAAATCATGCTGTTTCTAAATAAATTTTCTTCAAAAATTTATTCCGGACAGTAGTGCGCCTGCGCGGGAATGACGGCATTGCTTGTTTTTCAGTTTGCCGCTGAGGATTAACTCATTTTCAGGCTGCCCCATCCACTCGGCATCACGCCCGCTGAACCATGCAACAATGGGTGAATGCGGCGCGGGGTGCAGGGGCTTGCCCCTGCTCGTGGTAGGCGGCGAAACGCCTGCGCGGGCAAAAAATAAGCGATGGGCAGCCTGAAACGGTCATCATGGCAAAGATTGCGCTTGCGCCAACGTTTCAGGCTGCCTATGTGAAAAAGGCAGCCTGAAAATGGGGATAGCGGGCAAGACATCTGAAACCTTTACCGATGGAGCGTCGGTGGCTCGCCGACATCTTGAAAAGCCAGTAACACTTTGTTTAATCATCTATTTGGCGGTGAGCCGCCGCCGTTCCATTTTAGGTTTCAGGCTGCCATTGAGGTTTGCATCCACACGTTTTCAGGCTGCCTCCATCCCCAATTCTGCCAACACCCAATCCGCCAAATCGGGCGCAATCTGCGCGTCAATCGGCAGCACCCAGATATTCGCGGGGGCTTTATCGGGCGGCGGCAGTTTGGCGGCATCTTTTTCGGTAACGAAAATATAGTCGGCGGGGGGCAGCGCGGCGATGTTTAGCGCGGCATGGTCGGGCAGCGCGATGGTTTGCGCGATGGGGAAACCTTGAGCGGCTAGGCTGTCAAAAAACCGCTGCGGGCGGGCGATGGCGGCGATGGCGATGCAGCGGGCGTGGGGTTTCAGGCTGCCTGCATGCAGTTTTTCGCTGGGCTGGGCATAGCGATACGGCGCGGCGGCGCGGATTTGGCTGGTGAACAGGGCAACGCTTTGGGGCAGCCTGAAATGCTGTGGCGCGGCGACGGCAACGGCGGGCGCGGCTTGGCTGAACACGACGGCATCCACGTCGCGCAGTCGGGCGATGGGTTCGCGCAAGCCGCCGTTGGGCAGCACGTCTAAATCGCTGCGGGCGGCATCGGCGGCGGGGAACACGCAAATTTCTAGGTCGCGGGCGAGCGCGTAGTGTTGCAAGCCGTCGTCGGCGATGATGAGTTGCACTTCGGGGTGGGTGGCGAGCAAGGCGCGTGCGGCTTCAATGCGGCGGCTGGCAACGGCGGTGGGCGCGTGGGTGCGGCGATGCAGTAGCAAGGGTTCGTCGCCTGCTTCGGTGGCGCTGCTGTTGGTGGTTAAAACGTGGGGCGTTTTCAGGCTGCGTCCGTAGCCTCGGCTGATGATGCCAACGGCGATGCCGCGCGCTTGCAAGGCGGCAACCAGCGCGGCGGTGATGGGGGTTTTGCCTGTGCCGCCTGCGTGGATGTTGCCCACGATTACAACGGGAACGGGCAGTTTTTCGCTTTTCAGGCTGCCTTGGCAGTAGCGGGCGCGGCGATGGCGGGCGATGGCGTTAAACAAAATGGAAAACGGGCGCAACAGCAGGCGCAGGATGGGATTGGGCGATTGCCAATGGCGTTCTAGGATGGCGTGGAGCATTTTCAGGCTGCCTGTGGGGATGGGGTTGGGATTTTAGCAAATGGGCGTAGGGCGCAAAAAAGGCGTATTGAATACGCCTTTTTATGGTTGGATTTTTAGAGTTTATTGGCTATTTTGCGAGTAAAAATAAAGCATGATACCTACAGCTGCGATAATGAGTGTCCAATATTTATTGGGAATGCCATAGAGCGATGAATTATCTTTGTAAACAAATTCCTGTCCCGTTTCTTCATCTATCAATATGCGTTCTCCTTCTGGAATCAGTAGTTTCGTTGCAATAAAGTTAAGCGCAGCCCCAATAAAAAAAGGCATGCAGTCACGCATAAAGGCAGAAGATTCTGTTCCTGTAAATTCTATTAAATATTTACCCAATACAAGACCAAGAAATAAAGACGCTAAAACAGCAATGCCTTTTCCTCGCCAAAAAATCATTATTTTCTCCTTACATTGAAACGAAATAGTCTTTTATTTCAAAAAACGCTCCAAACAATCCCACAGCTAAAAAAATAAATGTCCAATATTTATTTTGAATAAAAAACAACGACGACTTATCTTCAAAAACTATTCTTTTTCCCGTTTGCTTATCAACAAACACTTGCCTATTGCTAGGAGGAACAAGTTTTTTGGTAAAAATATGATTGATTCCAGCTGATACAAGAAAAATCATTACCATGAACCAGCCATCTGATTGCACAAAATAATCATGCGTAACCAATAATCCATTAATAATGAAATAAACCACTAAACTCAGAAAGTATGCAAGAGCAACCAATAACCCATACCCAGACCAAATAATCATTTATAATCCTAACACATTGATGTTTTGTTAATTATACTGCTTCATAATGGCAAACGCTATTGTTCTTATATTTTACTGCATTTAATGCGTTTATTTTGTTTTCAGGCTGCCTCAATATGGCTGCGGATAATAGCTTGCAATTCATCGCGCTGTTTGGGCGTAAGCAAAAATAGGTTGATGCGCAGCGCAGGTTGGTTGTTTTTGCTGTGCACCAACAGATAGGGCAGCCTGAAAATACGGCTGCGGCGCGTTTCGGTGTGGCTGATGTCGCGCCATGCAAGAAACTGCATGCCACCGTAGCTCATGATGATGCCTTCTTGCGTGCAAGTTATTTGGCAGCGCTTTTGCATCAAACACATCAGAATGGCGCACGGTAAATAGATAAGGGCGATTGGGATAATATGTTTGCTACCTTTGTCCCGAAACGACGAAAAAATAATCCCTTGAAGAAGCGAAATAACAATTGCCTTGAGCAAAACAATCGCAATAAACCATTTAATAGACTGCTTAAACTCAGCAATCGGCTGCTGCGTCAGCCACTCATCACCAGGCTCGCCCGCAATCGGAATCAATCCGCCATCCACCACTTCGCCATTCTCCACATAAATCTGTACGCGGCTGCCCACATGATAAGGGCTGTAATACATCTGTTGGCGCGTAATGGAATATTGCCCACCATCGTCGGCTTGCGCGATGCCTTGTTCGCCATTCCATGCGGTTAGGGTGGCGGTGTGGCGGATAGCAGTCATGGCGGTCTCCTTGTAAACAAAAATCATGAAATCATGCGACAAAGGCAGCCTGAAAATCGGCAAAACTCGCTTTCAGGCTGCCTTTTCAGTTTTCAGGCTGCCTAAATAAATCGCCAGCAGCGTGATAGCAGCGCCCAGCCATTGCAGCGTGGAAATCGGCTTGCTCAAAAAAGCGAAGTCTATCAACAGCGCGGCAACAGGCTCGGTGAGCAGCAGCAAGCCTGTTACGCTCAGCGACAGCAGCGGAATGCAGTAGGCAATCAGCCCCCATGCGAAGCATTGCATCGCCGCGCCGTAAACCAGCAGCCAGCCGATTTGCGCGGCGCTGGTAGGCAGCGCGTTGCTGGCGTTGAGGGTGAGCGCGGGGACAACCAGCGCCGCCATGCCGCCGATGCTCACCAGCAGCATCAGCGCGAAAATGGATGTTGGCTCGGCTTGGTGCGTTTTACGGATAAACACCATAGACAGCGACAATATCATGCCCGAAGCAATGCCCGACACAAAGCCCCACAGCGCGTGGCTGTTGTGCCCAAATTCGGGGCTGCCGATGATGGCGATGCCGATTACGGCGAGCGCAAGGCTGATGATTTGCAGGCGGCTGAGTTTTTCCTGAAACCACACCACACCAATCATGCTCAGCCAAAAAATTTGCAAACAATTGAGCAAGGTGGAAATGCCAGGGCCTACGGCGTAAATGCTTTCGTGCCACAGCGCCAAATCAAACGCCAAAAACACGCCCGACAGCAGCGCAAAACCGATGGCGTGGGGATTTCGCGGTAATTTTTGCGCGAAAAAGCGCATCAACAGCGCAAAAATCACAGCGGCAACGGCGAGCCGCCAAAAGGCGATGGCATACGCGCCCATGTGCAAATGGGCAACAATGACGCTGCCCAGTCCAAAGACGATGCAGCCGATAATCAAGCCAAGCGAGGCATTTTTGGGAGAGAGTGTGGGCATATTAGGCAGCCTGAAAAAACGGTTGAATGCAGTTTCAGGCTGCCTTGACGGGGTTATTCAAAGGCAGCCTGAAAACTGGTGTGCGGTCTTAGGCAAAGCAAAATGGTTATTCAGCCCATTCGCGGCGCACAAAATCCAAATCTTCTTGCGTGTCCACGCCTGTTGGTGGCGCATCGCTCAGCACTTCCACCGCAATAGCGTAGCCATGCCACAGCACACGCAGTTGTTCTAGGCTTTCGGTAGTTTCCAGCGGCGATGCGCTCATGGCGGCGTATTGCTGCAAAAAGCCTGCGCGGTAGGCATAGATGCCGATGTGGCGCAGCGGCGCAGGTTCAGGCAGCCTGAAATCGCCCGCTTGCATGATGTCGCGCGGATAAGCAATCGGCGCGCGGCTGAAATACAGCGCGTTTTGCGCTTGGTTCAACACCACTTTCACGCAATTGGGGTTTTGAAACTCGGCAAAATCGTGCAGCGGATGGGCGGCGGTCGCCATCGGCGCGTGGCTGTTGGCGAGTTTTTCGGCAACGCGGTTAATCAGCGCGGGCGGAATCATCGGCTCATCGCCTTGCACGTTCACAATAATCTCGTTTTCAGGCAGCCCCAGCAGTTGCACCGCTTCGGCAAGGCGCGAGCTGCCGCTTTGGTGGGCGCTGCTGGTCAGGATGCTGGCGATGCCGTGCGCGGTGCAGGCAGCCTGAATGTCGGCATGGTCGGTGGCAACAATCACGCGGCTGGCGGTGCTTTGCTGGGCGCGTTCGGCAACGCGCACCACCATCGGTTTGCCGTGGATGTCGGCAAGCGCCTTGTTCGGCAAACGGCTGGACGACAACCGCGCGGGGATGATAACGGTAAATGGCGCCGCGCTCATGATTTGGCTTCCAAGTCGCTCAATTCGCGGGCTTCGTTTTCCAGCAAAATGGGGATGCCATCGCGGATGGGAAACGCAAGGCGGGCGGCTTTGCTCCACAGCTCTTGCTTGTCGGCGTGGTATTCCAACGGTTTTTTGGTGAGCGGGCAAACGAGTTTGGCTAGGTATTTGGGTTGCATGGAATGTCCTTTGTTGGAGTTGGGATGGAAAAATCATTTTCAGGCTGCCTTGGCAACGCGCGTTGAGGCAGCCTGAAAATCAAATGCGTGCGCCGCGTGGTTGAAAATGGATTTTCAGGCTGCCTAGGGCGCAGATGCAGCCTGAAAATCCTCGCTATTCACATGATCTTGTTGCGCCGCCCTGCCCTGTTCAGGCTGCCCCACTTCTTGCAGCAGCTGTTGAAACTCGGACGATTGCTTCACCAAAATCGCCGCCGCTTCTTTCAAATCGTTGATGCTCTCGCGCGGCAAGTAATACGTCGTCGGAATATTCAACGCGCGTACGCGCAATTTGGACTGCGGCAAATCATGCAAACTCAAGCTCACAAAATGCATCCGAATCGGCTTATCCGCATCCTTTTGCGCCGCATTCCAGTTGTCCACCATCGCGCGAAATTGGCGCAACGATTCCTGCGAAGCCCGCGCAATCGGCACATCAATCGTTGCGTTAATCATGTCGCGGAACGATGGGATTTTCGCCTGCTGGCTAATCGTTTCGTTAATCTGGTTTTGCGCGTTCACGCTCACAATAATCACGCGGTTAATATTTTTCGCTTCCAACATCGCCTGCAACGAGCTATTGGGGTAAATCTCTTGCGTTTCCAGCAAGCTGCGCAGCCCCAAATTATCCGTTAAACCGCCGTCCACCAAATGCAAAAACGGGCGCGCCTTACTGTCGGCATAATAAGCATTGCGCAGCATCTCGCGCCGCGTTTTTTGTTGTAACGCATCCGCATCATGGTCTAAGGCAGCCTGAAAACGCGCAGGCACGGTGTAGCCGCAGTTGCCGCTGTTGTTGTTCAACGTGAGCGGCGAAAAAATCACAGGCACGGCGCTCGATGAAGCCACCGCCCGCGCCACGCGCAAATCCGACAAATTTAAACAGAACTGGTCAAAATCTTCCTGCGTAAAATCAATGCGCCGCCCCGAAGCCATATCTGTGGCGCTGATTACCGCAAACGGGCCTTTGCGGTATTTGTTCAAATCGCCAAAGGTCATATTGCCAAACAGCGTGTTCTCAAACTGCTCTTGCAGCAAATCGCCGCGCCCATATTCAGGCGAAGCCAAGCGCGGCATATTGAAAAACGACAACGCCTGCTTAAACATCAGCCGCTGAAAATTCTGCTTTAAAAACCGCTCCTCAAAACGCGGAATCACCTGCTCGCCATGCAGCGCGTAATACGCCGCCAGCACCGAGCCGCCCGACACGCCAAATACCAAATCGCTGCTTGCCGTCAGCGTGGTGCGCCTACCGTTGAGCAGCAGCGGATAATCATTGAACGCCGTCAGCACACCATAGCCCAACGCCGCCGCCCGTGTGCCGCCGCCCGAAAACATCATAATCACCAACGTGTTATCTTGATTACTGCGCTGGATGCTTTGCTCCAAACGGTAGCCTTCATTCTCGCGCACGCGGTCAATCGTTTTGGTCGGCTGATACGCCACCAGCGAACACGCCGATAGCCACACCGCGCTCACCGCTAGCATCGCCCGTTTTAGGCAGCCTGAAAACCATACAAAATCACTCATAAGCTATACCAAAAGCAGCCTGAAAACCGTTTTCAGGCTGCCTCATTTATTTAAACTTTAACTGTTGATGCAGCGATTGCGCGATGCGGTAAGCCTCGTCCGCCGAATCCGCCAACACCGTAAAATGCCCCATCTTGCGCCCCTTGCGCGGTTCAGCCTTGCCATACAAATGCAAATGCGCCTGCGGATGATTCAGCACCGCCGCCCAGTTCGGCTCTTCCCCCTGCTCGCCCCACACATTGCCCAAAATATTCGCCATGCAACACGCCGAAAGCAAGCGCGTATCCGCAGGCGGCAAGCCACACATCAAGCGCACCTGCTGCTGAAACTGGCTACTCGCACACGCATTCATCGTATGGTGTCCGCTGTTGTGCGGGCGCGGCGCAATTTCATTTACCACCAAACGCTGCTCATCCCCCACCACAAACATCTCCACCGCCAACACGCCCACATAATCCAACGCATTCGCCAAGCACACCGCCATCTGTTTCGCTTCGGACAACAGATTTTCAGGCAGCCGTGCAGGCACAATGGAATACGCCAAAATACCGTTTTCATGCTGATTTTCCGCAGGGTCAAACGTCGCAATCCGCGCATCATCCAAGCGGCAGACAATCACCGAAATCTCCGCCCGCAAATCCACTAATTTTTCCAACACACACGGCACATTGCCCAGCGTTGCAAACGCCGCTTGCAATTCCGTCAACGTGCTCACCCTAATTTGCCCCTTACCATCGTAGCCCAACATTGCCGTTTTCAGCACCGCAGGCAACAGCGATTCACATTCTGCCGAAATATCCGAGGCAGCCTGAATCACACGATACGGCGCAGTTTCCAACCCCGCTTTGCCAATCCACTTTTTCTCCAAAATCCGATTTTGCGCAATCGCCACACAATCGCCGCTGGGCGAAACCTGTGTTACCGCCGCCAAATCGCGCATCGCGTCCGCGTTCACATTTTCAAATTCTGTCGTAACCGCCGTACATTGCGCCAATTCTGCCAACGCATCTTTATCCACAAACAGCGCACAAAGATGCCTATCCGCAAAACGAGCCGCAGGCGCACGGACATCAGGTTCAAGCACCACCACATGATAGCCCATTGTCTTCGCCGCCAACGTAAACATACTGCCTAACTGACCACCGCCTAAAATCCCCAAAGTCTTGGGTGGATAAATAGCATTCATCGCACTCTCGCCAAAAATAAAAGGCGAATTATAGCTTTAAATCCCCTACTTCCCAAACCGAAACCCCTTTGGATGATGTACCAAAGGGGTGGTTAGATAAGGAGTTTGG
>CAUVGV010000108.1:0-8078 GCA_963551505.1 uncultured Kingella sp. | reverse complement strand
AAGCCCCTTGAATGGGGGCTACTATATAAGGTCGGGCATTTATGCCCGACGTTTTTAAACTTATAACGTATGTAAGATAAATGCGTGAGTATTTGTCGGGCATAAATGCCCGACCTACTAAACAACAGTAAACCTTTATTGCAAATCCTTCGCTCAAAACAAAGGCAGCCTGAAAACGAGCGTAGCGAGTTTCAGCGAAGCTAAAACAGCATCTAAAAACGTTTTCAGGCTGCCTACTCTTTTTCAGGCTGCGTTATTTAGACAACGGCTGCCATTTCCATTCCGCCACTTCGGGAATATCCTTGCCGTGCTCGCGGATATAGCTGCGGTGGTATTGGATGGTTTCGTCCATCTTGGTGGCAAAATCCGCCGCTTTTTCGCCGTAAACCGCTTGCGCTGCGTCTTTGGCAACGTGGAATCTGTCCATTTCCGACAACACGCGCATATCAAACGGCGTGGTGATGTCGCCATTTTCGCGGTAGCCGTGAATGCGCACATTGCGGTTGTGGCGCGGGAAGAAAATATCGCGCACCATGTTTTCATAGCCGTGGAAGCAGAACACAACAGGTTTATCGCGGGTAAACAGCGCATCAAACGCTTCATCGCCCAAACCGCGCGGGTCAATGCTGGGGTGGCGCAGTTTCAAAATGTCCACCACATTGATAAAGCGGATTTTCAGCTCGGGATAATGTTTGTGCAGCAAGTTTACCGCCGCCAACGCTTCCATGTTTGGCTCTGTGCCCGCCGCCGCTATCACCACATCAGGCTCGCCATCGTGGCAAGTGGATGCCCATTCAATCACTTTGTAGCCCTCGCGCACCAATTCTTTGGCTTCGTCCGCGCTGTAAAACTGCGGGCGCAAATGTTTAGACGACACGATTAAATTGATGCGGTCGCGCGAAGTTAAGGCTTCACTCATCACCGCCAACAGCGTGTTGGCATCGGCGGGCAAATATTCGCGCACAAATTCGGGCTTTTTCTCTGCCAAATGGGTGAGCAAGCCGGGATCTTGGTGAGTGTAGCCATTGTGGTCTTGCTGGAACACGGTGGAAGTGGCAATCAAGTTCAGCGATGGATAATCCTTGCGCCAAGGCGCGTGGGTTTTGCATTTGCGCAACCATTTGAAATGCTGGGTAATCATAGAATCCACCACGCGGAAGAACGATTCATAGCTGGCAAAAAAGCCATGTCGCCCCGTTAAAACGTAGCCTTCCAAAAAGCCTTCGGCTTGGTGTTCCGATAATTGCGAATCAATCACCCGCCCAACAGGCGCAATCCATTCGTCATACGCCGCATCGCGCACGCCCAGCCATTGACGGTTGGTTACTTTAAACACTTCGTTCAAGCGGTTGGATTTGGTTTCGTCTGGGCCAAAGATGCGGAAATTATCGGGGTTGGCGGTAATCACATCCGCCATCAAGCGTCCGCACTCAATCATATCTTGCGCATCTTGGCTACCAGGAGTACCAATTTTTAGCGCGTGTTTCGTCCAATCGGGCATCACCAAAGCCTTGGGCGCAACGCCACCATTGGTAATCGGATGCACCGACATCCGTTTCGCGCCTTTGGGCGAAATCTCGCGCCATTTATCCAAAAAGCGACCGTTGTCGTCAAACAATTCTTCTGGGCGATAGCTGCGCAGCCATGCTTCCAGCGCATCGGCGGTGCTCATATCGTGCGAGCTGGTGGGAATCGGTACTTGGTGGGCGCGGAAGCCACCTTCAATCGGCTCGCCGTTCCATGTTTTCGGCCCAGTCCAGCCTTTGGGGATACGCGCCACCAACACGGGCCAGCGGGGCATGGTGGCATCTTCTGCGCTGCGGCTACGCGCGTCTTGCCAAATCGCCAAAATGCGCTCCACCGCTTCATCCAATTTTTGCGCCATAATGGCATGGCTATGGGCAGGGTCGCTCACTTCCACAAAAATCGGCTCCCAGCCCATGCCGTTGAAATATTGGGTTAATTCGGCATCGGTTTTGCGCGCCAAGATGGTGGGGTTGTGGATTTTGCCGCCGTTCAAATACAAAATCGGCAATACCGCGCCATCGTTCACAGGGTTGATAAAGGTGTTACCAAACCAGCCTGCGCACAAAGGCCCTGTTTCTGCTTCGCCATCGCCAATCACAGCAGCGGCGATGATATTGGGATTGTCCAACACCGCGCCAAATGCGTGCGACAAGGCATAGCCCAATTCGCCGCCTTCGTGGATAGACCCAGGGGTTTCAGGCGCGGCGTGCGAAGCGATGCCACCAGGGAACGAGAAGATTTTGCACAGTTTTTTTAAGCCCGCTTCGTCTTGCGTGATTTCGGGGTAGATGTCGGTGTAGCTGTGGTCAAGATAGGAATTGGATACCATCACTTGCCCGCCATGCCCCGGCCCTTCAATGTAGAACATATCCACATCGTATTTGTTGATGGCGCGGTTTAAATGGGCATAGATGAAATTTTGCCCTGGCACAGTGCCCCAATGCCCAATGGGATGCGCTTTCACATCGTTGGCAGTGAGCGGTTTTTTCAGCAAAGGATTGTCTTTTAAATACATTTGCGCGGCGGAAATATAATTGGCAGCGCGCCACCAAGCATCTACTTTGGCGAGGTATTCGGGGGTGTCAAATTGCGTGTTTTTCATACGATTTCTCTTTCTATCATGGGTTTATCGTTGTTTGCTACGGTGTGCAATCATACTCTCTTTGCCGCATCTTTTGTAATTAAACTAGAATATTTTGTACATAAATCAAGGCAGCCTGAAAATTGGCTTTCAGGCTGCCTGTTATGCGGTGGAAACTGTGATTAAATTACAAACCGGACAAACGGGCGGTGTCGTGTGCAATCATCAATTCTTCGTTGGTCGGAATCACCAAACCGGCGACAGGACTGTCTTCAGCGGTGATGTAACCCGCGTTGCCGAAACGTGCGGCTAGGTTGCGCTCGTGGTCGGCTTTCAAGCCCAAGAATGCGCAGTATGCCAGCACTTTTTCGCGGATGGTGCTGGAATTTTCGCCGATGCCGCCCGTGAACACAACGGCATCCAAGCCGCCTGCGGCAACCGCCATAGCGGCAACGTATTTCGCCAAGCGGTAGGAGAAAATTTCCAACGCCAATACTGCGCCTTCGTGTCCTTTTTCGGCGTTTTCTTCAATGGTGCGGCAGTCGTTAGACAAGCCTGAAATGCCCAGCAAGCCGCTTTCTTTGTTCAACATATCGGTGATTTGTTGGATGTTCATGCCTGCGTTGTTTGCCAAGAATGAGAACACGCTGGGGTCAATGTCGCCAGAGCGTGTGCCCATTACCAAGCCTTCCAATGGGGTTAAGCCCATGCTGGTGTCCATACATTTGCCATTGCGCACGGCGGCGATGGATGCGCCGTTGCCCAAGTGGGCAATCACCAGTTTCAGGTTGCTGCTGTCTTTGCCCATAAAGCGTGCGGCTTCTTCGGCTACAAAGCGATAGCTGGTGCCGTGCGCGCCATAACGGCGCAAGCCCAAATCGGTGTAGTATTTGCGCGGGATGGCGTAGATGTAGGCGTGTTCGGGCATGGTTTGGTGGAATGCGGTGTCAAACACGACAACATTGGGCAAGCCCACGAAATATTTGCGCGCGGCGTGGATGCCGAGCAAGTGCGCGGGGTTGTGCAAAGGAGCGAGCGGGATGCATTTTTCAATGCCGGCAATCACTTCGTCTGTAATCAACACAGAGTCGCTATACAATTCGCCGCCGCTCACCACGCGATGGCCGATTGCGCCCACTTTTTCATACAAGCCCAATTTTTTCAATTCTGCCAACAAGGCTTCCACCGCGCCCGTGTGGTTGGGCGCGTGTGCCAATTCCACGCGCTCTTTTTCGCCGTTTACTTTGAATGTGATGTAGGCATCGGGCAAGCCCATTTTTTCTGCCAAGCAGGTCATCAACACATCGCCGTTGTCGTTGTTCAACACCGCGCCTTTGAGTGATGATGAGCCGCAGTTCAATACCAAAATCAGTTTATCTGTCATGATTGAGATGTCCTTTAAATAATAAAAAGTCGTGAAGTTAATCGGGCGCACGCCCAAAAAAACCTGCGCATTCTAGCATGAAAAAGCCCCCAATATTGGGGGTTTTCGTTTCAGCTTTACTGATTTTCAGGCTGCCTCAATGCCGTTTGCCCAACATTTTGCTCAACGGCAACACCACCGCGCACGCCGCCGCCCCCACCGCAATGCCCACGCCAATGGTAAAGCCCGTATCAGCAAAAAAATTGTTCCAATGAAAATGGTGCAGCCAAGCGACGTTGTGCACAAAAATCCCGCCGCCCACCATAAACATCGCCAGCGTGCCTACCACGCTCAACCCGCGCATCAGCCAAGGCACAAAGCGCACCAAGCCCTTGCCCAGCCATTGCATTAATTTGCTCGGCTTGCGCATCAAATGAAAACCCAAATCATCCATTTTCACAATCATCGCCACCAAACCATACACCGCCACCGTCATCCCCACGCCCACCAGCGACAACGCCACCACCTTGCTCAGCATCGTAGCCTTGCCCATGCTATCCATCGCACCCAACGCCAAAATCACAATCTCCGCTGACAAAATAAAATCGGTGCGAATTGCGCCGCGTATTTTCTCTTTTTCCGAATTTAATGAATCGGTTACGATTGGTTTCTCTGCATGGTCATCATGCGGCAAAAATTTGTGCAACAGCTTTTCCGCGCCCTCAAAACACAAATACGCGCCGCCAATCATCAGCAACGGCGTAATCCACTTGGGCGCAAACGCCGCCAGCAGCAGCGCAAGCGGAATCAAAATCACCTTGTTCACCAGCGAGCCTTTGGCAACTTCCCACACAATCGGGATTTCCCGCTCCGCCGCCGCGCCCGTTACTTGGTTGGCATTCAACGCCAAATCATCGCCCACCACGCCCGCGGTTTTCTTGGCGGCAACTTTGGTCATCAACGCCACATCGTCTAACACGGATGCGATGTCGTCCAACAAGGTGAAAAGAGAAGCTAATGCCATTTGGATTCCTATTTAAGCAAGGTGGTTAAAGGGCTGGATTATATTTTTAGGCAGCCTGAAAGTCTATGGCAGCGTTTCAGGCTGCCTGATGGCGCGGATGGGGATGAGGCAGCCTGAAAAACCAAACATCCAATCGTTTGCCATCGTTTAAACAGAAAAGCAAATGCTGCGCATACTATTTTCAGGCTACCTTATCCTGCCAACAAAGTCAGCCTGAAAATCAAAATCCAATAGCTCGCCGCTAACCCACCCAACCAATTATTTTTGCCAGCGCACGGCTTGCCAGCAAGCCGTAGGAGCGCGGGTAAATATTTCAGACTGCTCCGCTTTCGCGCCCGCGTTCAAACTTTCAGGCTGCCTTATACGCGGATATAAGGCAGCCTGAAACGAAACCCAGCAAAGATAAAATCAAAAAATAGACTGACAACGCCCATCGTCTAATCGTTTGCCATCGCTTAAACAGCAAAGCAAATACCGTGCATATCTTTTCAGGCTGCCTCATTGCGTAAACAAAGGCAGCCTGAAATCTTTGTAAAACCTACACCTTGCCAACCAGCAAAATTCTATTGAGTAAAACCATTTAACGGCAAGCCATCACCGCTCCATTTCAGATTTCAGGCTGCCTCATCACACAAACCAAAGGCAGCCCTGAAAGCCCCCTACCCTCTTTCAGGCTACCTCATCACTAATCAAACAAATCCCCCTGCTTTTGCAAACTCAACACCTGCACATCGCTCGCCCCATGCGCAAACGAAACGTGCAGCGTCTGCCCCTGCTTCAACGAATCCGCATCGCGCACCACCTGCCCCCGCGCATTCTGCACAATCGCAAAGCCACGCTCCAACACCGCGTGCGGCGACATTGCCGCCAACACATCCGCCTGCTTCGCCAGCCGCGCCGAGGCAGCCTGAAACCGCGTTTGCCAGCCAAACGACAAAGCAGCCTGAAACCGCTCCACCCGCTGCTGCGCCCGCGCCACATCAGGCTGCCGACCGCGCAACGCCTGCGCCGCCTGTGCCACGCGATGCCGTTGCCCGCCAAGCTGCTGCCCCATCGCCCATGTTAATTGCGCGTGCCACTGCGCCACTTGCGCCCGCTGCGTTTGCCATTTTTGGCGCGGATGCAGCAACCGCTTTGTCAAAAAATCCATCTGTTGCGCCGCATTCTGATAACGCTGCTGCAAGGCAGCCTGAAACCGCGCCTGATAATTCGCCAGCTTATGCAGCAATTCCGCGCGGTTCGGGCTCACCAATTCTGCCGCCCCTGTCGGCGTAGGCGCGCGCACGTCCGCCACAAAATCCGCCAGCGTAAAATCCGTTTCATGCCCCACCCCGCTTACCACAGGCAACGCGCAATCCGCAATCGCCCGCGCCACCGTCTCCTCGTTAAACGCCCACAAATCCTCCAAACTGCCCCCACCACGACACACAATCAACACATCCACTTCCGCGCGTTCATCCGCCACGCGAATCGCTTGCGCAATCTGCTGCTCGCTGCCCGCCCCCTGCACAGGCGTGGGATACAGCACCAGCGCAATATGCGGCGCACGACGGCGCAGCGTAGAAACCACATCGCGCAGCGCAGCCGCCGCCAAACTCGTTATCACGCCAATGCGCTGCGGATTTTCAGGCAGCCTCTGTTTACGCTCAGGCGCAAACAATCCCTCCGCATCCAGCTTCTTTTTCAACCGCTCATAACGCTCAAAAAGCTGTCCCACACCCACCTGCCGCACCTCGTTCACATTGATTTGAAACTCGCCTCGCGCCGCATAAACACCAATTTTGCCGCGCACTTCAACGTGTTCGCCCTCGCGCAACGGTTGTGCCAACCGCGTCGCTGCAAATTTAAACAACGTGCAACGCACCTGCGCCAAATCATCTTTCAGCGAAAAATAATAGTGCCCACTTGCCGCCCGCGTTAAATTAGACACCTCCCCTGCCACCCAAACGCCGACAAACTGCTGTTCCAGCAATTCATCCGCTATGCTGTTTAACTCATGCACCGATAACGCGCTGGGCGCAAATAAATCATCCATCGTATTTCTCGTTTGCCAACATAAAGAAAGCTGCCTGAATTTCAGGCAGCCTATTAAGCATCACACTCAATTATTTCTTTTTAGCAGGTTTTGCTGCTTTGGTTGCAGCAACCGCGTCTTTCAACGTTTTGCCCGCAGTAAATTTAGGCACGCGAGCCGCAGGAATTTTAATCGCTTCTTTGGTGCGTGGGTTCAAGCCTTGGCGAGCGGCGCGTTCTGCCACTTTAAATGTACCAAAACCAACCAAAGCGATGCTGTCGCCTGCTTTCAATGCGTCTTTTACCACAGTAGTAAACGCATCAACGGCTTTGCCAGCGTCGGTTTTGGTTAAACCAGCGTGTTGAGCAATCGCTTCAATCAATTCAGATTTATTCATAGTGAAGTTTCCTTTATATTATGGTTAGGATATTCATTCAAATGCCCGAAAAATCGGGCATTCACACGGTTTTTACAACAGGCTGATTTATATCAATTCCTAAATTGCCATGTCAAGCACAAAAGTTAAAATTGTTAAGAAATCGTGTTGAAAGCGACACAATTGGTTAATGCTGCTGCGCTTTTCTGCCCGATTTCGCTTTTGGCTTGGCAGGCACGGTTTCAGGCTGCGTTTGCGCGATATAAGGCGTGGGCTGACGTTCCAAACCCCATTCAAACACCTCATCAATCCATTTAACTGCATGGATTTCCAAGCCATCTTTCACGTTTTGCGGGATTTCTTCCAAATCTTTCACGTTGTCTTTGGGGATTAAAACGTGTTTGATGCCGCCGCGCAAGGCTGCAAGCAGTTTTTCTTTTAAACCGCCAATCGGCAACACTTCGCCGCGCAACGTGATTTCGCCTGTCATCGCCACATCGGCGCGAACAGGAATGCCTGTGAGCGCGGATACCATAGACAGCGTCATCGCAATGCCTGCGCTGGGTCCGTCTTTGGGCGTGGCGCCTTCGGGAACGTGAACGTGCATATCGTTTTTTTCGTAAAAATCAGGCGCGATACCCAAACTTTCGGCACGAGAACGCACCACAGACCACGCAGCGGTAATGGATTCCA
>CAUVGV010000107.1:0-8124 GCA_963551505.1 uncultured Kingella sp. | reverse complement strand
AAATTCCCACTCAATTCCCACTGGTGGGATTTTTGTTGGCAGCTCGCCGCTGGATGATGCCCTGTTTTTGCGTGTGGCTTGTGATTTTGGATTGCATGGTTTGCGCAATTTTATTGCGTACAATGTAAAATATTGTGCGATTTACGCAATTTTATTGTTTTGGTTCAAAATAAAAGGCAGCCATTTTCAGGCTGCCTTAACGTGTTTTGGATTTCAAGCATTGTTTGTGGGTGTTACACCCTAATGGCTTTTGGGGTGTAGGCTGGGGGGTTTCATGTTTCTGATTATGCGTAGGCGGGGATGATTTTGGGCGGCTCTTTTTGGGCTGCCTGCCATAAATCATAATCGGCTTGCTGGTGTAGCCAGCTTTCGGGGCTGGGGCTATCGTCTCCTAGCCATGCATGAAGCCTGATTGCCATATCTGCGCTGATGCCTGTTTTGCCGTTGAGTAGGCGCGATAGGGTTACGCGGGAAACGCCTAGTTGCTTGGCGGCTTGTGTTACGCTGATTCCAAGCGCGGGCAGTATGTCCTCTCGTAGGGTTTCGGCGGGGTGGGGTGGGTTGTACATACGCATTTTGTTTGCTCCTAGTGGTAGTCTTGATAATCTACAATCTCGGCGTGGTTGTTTTCTAGCTTAAACGTGATACGTTTCCGTTTACTTTTACGCTCCAATGGTTTTGCAGGTTGCCTATAAGCGGGTGTAAATCCCATCCTGCGATATTCATATCGGCGGGGTTTTTTGCGCTGTTTAAGCGGGCAAGGATGCGGCTAATCTTGTTGGCATGGGCGGCTTGCCTGCTTTGCTGCCTGTCTCAAAAAAGGCTTGTAGCCCTTTGTGTTTGAATGAAAGTATCATAGTACTGTATCGCTATTGTTTACAGTATTGTATCGCTATGCGATACAATAGGCAAACAAAAAACATAGGCGGTTTGAATTTTCCGACATCTTAGAAAAAAAAACGCCAGCTTTTGGGCTGGTGTTTGGGTTTATTTTGGCTCTGCTCGCACAATGTAAAAGCTGCCTGCCATGCCGCTCCTTTTGTGGGTGTAGCGCATTTTGTCGCCTTCGTAGCGTTCTACTAGCCAGCCTTGCTTAAACAGCGCGGCGGCGGCTTTGGGCAGCTCTTTGCCTTTGGCAATTTCGTTAGCAAATACGGGCTTGATTATCCAGTAGCGCATAATGCCGTCGTCTAGGTTTTCGCGCTTATAGCCTGCGTGGTTGCGGTCGGTTTGCATGGCGTTATCCCATGATACAAAGCGGGGGCTGTCGCCGTATTGCTGGATAAAGTCTATTAGGGTTTCTACTAGCTTTTTCTCCTCGCGGCTGCCTGTGCCATTTTCCTCTAACCAGTCTTCAAAACATTGCTGTATGCCTGCTGCGCCTACACCAGCGGGCAGCCCTGTTATTTCGCTTGCTAGTTCCAGCGCGGCGGCGGCTAGGGCGAAGCGGCGGGCGACGGTGAGGGCTTGCCCGTTTAGGTTGGGCGGTAGGAATGAATCGCGGGCGGCGCGTATGGTTTCGGGGGTAAGGCTTTGTAGTTTTTCTAGCCATGCCCTGCCTGCTGTTCCGTGTTGCTGCTCCATGCTGTCTAGTAGGTGGTCGGATAATGCCGCGCCGTTGGCAAAACCGTGTAGGGTTTCGTAGATGCCGTATTGCTTGCTTGCTGGGATGCTGGGTAGTCTTACGGCTTGCCCTGCTTCCCATTCTTTGCCGTTCTTTGCCATGTAGGCATCTAGGGCGTATTCTCCTGTTGAAAACAACAAAATGCGCCATTCTGTTATCTCTCTGTTGCCGCCGTCTTTTGCGCCTTGTATTTTGCTTTTGCCGTCGATTACGCTGTATGCGGTATCGCTGACTACATGGGCTTTGGCTTGCCCTATTTCGTCTAACACCAGCAAATTATCATTGCTTGCTAGGGCGATGTTGTCAAAGCCGTAGCCTGTGCCTTTCCATGCCATTTTAAGGCTTTCAGGCTGCCCCCATACGGATAGGGCAACAAGGGCGGCGGTGGTTTTGCCATCGCGTGAATTGCCGTAGATGTGAAAACCGCCGCCTGCTTCGTGTATCTTGCTCAATAGGGGGGCGGCTAGGGCGGTGCCTAGGGCCAAGCATAGGCGGCTGTTGCCTGCGGCATAGCGGGCGATGTATTGCTGCCAGTCTTTCAGGCTGCCTGAAACGTTGTAGCCTTTGGCGCGGCTGGTGTCGCCGTTGTAGATGATGGGGGCGTTGAGGGCGATGATTTCGCCGTTGGCTAGGATATAGGCGTTGCCGTGCCAGCCTGTTTTGTTGGTTACGGTGTAGGGGGTTTTTGCGCCTTGGGTTTGCAGGTAGTCTGCCAGTAGTTCGCGCTTGCGTCGCCCTGAAAATATGGTGATGCCGCGCTTTTGTAGCATCTGCCAGCATGCGTTTGTGCCTATTTGCTCGCTGGGTAGGGCGAAGGTGCAGCTCTTGCGGCTGTTGGCATCTTGATAGCGGATGATGCGATAGTATGCGCCGTTTGTGTCTTTGCCTGTGCCTACAATATCCATGCAATCAGCTAGGGGTGTATCGTGGGGTTCTAGTTGCTCGTCTTTGGCCTTGTATTCGCGCCAGTAGATGCCGCTGGGGGTGATGTGAAAGCCGTTTTGGGGCTTGTAGTCTTTTGGCTCGTAGGCTGGTGTATAATGCTTCATCTCTTTCATTTTTGAGTATCCTTGTATTAGAAACTTGTGGATAGGCAGCTTTTTCAGGCTGCCTCTTTTTTTTGCCATTCATCCCATTGTGGGGCATCTTGGCGGGCGGCTCGCAGGGCGGCTAGTTCTCCCATTGTGCGTTTTCAGGCTGCCATGTTTCGGGTGGTTCTGTGCTTTCAGGCTGCCAGTAGGTGGGGCGGGCGATTTTGATTTGCATGGGCTGCTTTTTGCGGGTGGGCATTTGCTGGGTGATTAGGTAGTCTTGATAGTCGGAAAAGTGGGCAAGCAGGCGGGGGATTAGGCGGGCTTCCATTTGGGCTAAAAATTCGTTTTCGCGTTGCAAAAGTTGCAGCTCTTGCCGTAGCTCGTCTAGCTCTTGCTCGTATAACGCTTGTTCTTGTTGCTTATGGGCGGCAAGGCGAAAGAGTAGCCATAGGATGGCGGCGGTTAGGATGGCAAATAGCATGGTTTCCTTTCTGCCCTGCCCTATCGCTGTTTCTCTCTCTTTTGCCCTTTTTGCGTGTATTGGTAATGGGCGGGGCGGTAGGGTAGGGCGATTGACGAGTACAAATAATTCAGACATAATCAAATCTTCATCAAATCTTTTGAGTAAATATTCAGATATTCATATCTGATATCTCGTTTTGAGATTGCCCACGTTAGCGCGTGGGCTTCATTTTTTGCTGCCTACTGCGCCCAAATGTGGGTTGAGTAGCCTCAAATTTGAGTTGAGTAAACCGCCTCAAAGTTGAGGGCGTCGGCTCATTTTTGGGCTTACGTGAAAAATCAATGGGTTAGTGCATCCAAATTTGGATTGGCTAACGCCCCCACATTTGGGGCGGCTAAAACGCATCCAAATTTAACCAATCCAAATTTGGGCTGGTGTTTTAGGCAGCGATTTTGGTAATTTCCGAAAACGGTTTTTTGGGATTTTCCAAAAAAGGGGCTTGCTGTTGGCTACTGGTGTAGGCGGCTAGGTTTTCAGGCATTGCGGCTTTGTGGGCGTGATGTTTAGCCCGTTTGGCAGCGGCTAGGGCGGTAGGTGTTGCGCTGGTGTTGGCGTATGGCTTCGTGGCGCGTAGGGGTTGTAAGCGGGGCAAACTGGGCGATGATGCGCTCGGCTTGCCGTTTTGGGCTTGGCTCATGGCTCGCTCCTGTGGTTTAGCTCGTCTAGGGCATCCCATCCTTGCGTTTCAGGCTGCCATAGCTTAACGGCGATGCCTGCCTTGATGGCGCGGTTGGCTAGGGTTTCGGCGGCTTGCATCCCTATGGGGCGTGGGATGTCGTTGTCGGCGATTATCCATAGCTCGTTTAGGCTGTCGGGCAACACCAGCGATGCCATGCCGTTTGCGCTTAATGCTGCCCATACGGGCGGGCAGTTGGGCAATAGTTCGCGGGCGGCTAGGGCGGTTTCTATGCCTTCGGCGATGGCTAGGCGGCTGGTGGCGGGGTAAAGTTGCACGGCTGCGCCTGTGAGTGCGCCGCTGTATCGTGTTTGCATCTTTTTGGCGGGCAATGGCTCGCCTGTTTGTGGGTGGACTATGGCGAGTTTGTGTCATGTGTTGCGCTGCTGTAAGTAGGTGCAATGGATGCCTTGCAGTTCGCCGTTGGGGGTGGTGATGGCGGCGATTAGGGCGGGATGGTTGCCCATGTGCATAGGTTCGCTATCGTGGTGCGTCCAGTAGGGCAAGGCGGGGTGGTAGCGTATTTGGGGATAATCGGGTGGCAGGGTTAGCCCGCGCTGGTGTAGGTATTGCACGGCGGGGCTATCCGCGCTAAGGGGGTGGGCTTGATCAAAGATGCTTAACAGCTTGGCTTGCTTGTCTTGCTGTTTTTCGGGCTTCTCTTGCGTTTTGGCGGGGGTTTGATGCGTGGGATGGGCGTTTACCCATCCTGTGCCTAAATAGCTCTCTACGATGCTCGCAGCGTGCTTAAAATCGCATTGCAGCAAGTTCATGATTAGGCGAAAGCCGTCGCCTGCGTCGCATTGGTTACAAATGAATGTTCCGTAGCCGTCTTTGTCGTCAAAGCGAAAGCGGTCTTTGCCGCCGCATACGGGGCAAGGCTGGTGTTTGTTTTTCAGGCTGCCTGCAATGCCTAGATTGCCCAAAATGCCTTGCCAGTGATGGCGGGCTTGTTCGCGTAAATCATTCATGGCTGCCCCCTTTGATTAGGCTGTATCGCCCGCGCTTGATGGTTTTGCCGTGTTTGTTGGTATGCGCTTCCATCACGCAAACGATGTTGTAGCCTGCGTTGCGTAGTTCTTGGATGCGGGTGGTAAAGCCCATAATGCCCATTTGCGCGGCTTCGTGGTGGGTTAGGCTGTTGCCAGCGGTTAGGATGGCTAGGATTTCGCTGTTTTGACTGTTGGCTTTGAATTTCATGGCTGCGCTCCTTTTTTGCATTTCTCTATCATGGCTCGCAAGGCGGCGATGCCTTCGCGTTTGCGGGCGATTTGCTCTTTTAGGGTGGAAATGCCCTGCTCTGTGATGCGTGCTTGGCTAAATATGCCGTCGGCGTTGATGCCGTTAAGCTGTATCATGTTGCTGGATGCGATGGCTTGGCTTGTGGCGCGGGCGTGGTTGCCTTTGCTTATCCAGCCCAAAGACACCAGCAATCCAATTAGGGCGGTGGGTTGGATGCCTAGCCGTTCGGCGGCGGCGCGGATGCCGTAGGATTTAATTGTTTCCATTTTTACGTTTCCTTTTTAATCAAAGAGTTGCGTAAAGTGTTAGGATGTGCCAAGCCCTGCCCTTGAAGCGTGGGCGGGGCTTGGTGGGGGATTTAGTTGTTGCTGGTGGGAATATTTGAGATGGTTGCTTCTTGCAGTGCATCCATAGCGGCATCTATGTTGGCAATGCGGTCGTTGTCTGAAAGCTCGTCCGCTTCGTTGTGTAAATCGCGTTGCAAGGCTTGGCAGTTTTCAAGGGCGCGATATAGCGTGTTAAGCATTACGGCGGGGCGGTTGTCTATGCAGTCGGGGCTAGATACTCCGATTTTTTCAAACAACACGGCTTGCAATGCGCCTTGAATTTGGTTGAGTTTTTTGAGTTTGTAATTGACGGCTGTTTCAAACTGCCAAAGTAAATCTACGGCATCATTGGCTTGTGCTTTGATGTAGGCTTGTTCGTTTGATTGGTTTGTTGAAGATTGGTTTTGAAGGTTTTGAGATTGCATTTTCATGCTCCTATGTTTTTTGAGAGTGTTTGAGAATTACCCCAAATGGGGCGGCGGTGCTCTCTCTGGTAACATAGACACCAGACTGCGACTTACGGTAGGCAGACACCGCATTTAAACTTTGATAGGTGCATGATTTGCATTTCAGGCAGCCTGAAAGATATAGGCGTGAAAAAATGGCGTTTAACCCTGCCATTTCGGGCTATGTTTTGTTGAGAGAGACTTGTACTGTATCTCTGCGCTCTCGTGTTGTCAAAAGGTTTTTGCTGGTGTTGGGCTAGCGTTCTGTTTTGGTTGTGAAAAAAGATTGCATAAAACGTTGTGAGATGTTGTTAGGCTATCTTGGCTTGATGCCAGCGTGAAAAGCAATAGGGCAATTAGGGCTAGGGTTGGATTCATGGTTTACTTTCTGCCAGTAGTGGCGTATTGCCGTATGAAGTCTTGTGCGGCTTGTTTGGCGGCTTGATATGCCTGTTTCTCGTTGCCGCCTTGCCGTAGGATGTTATAGGCGGCGGCTTTCTCAATGCCGCATAAGACTGCCAACAGTTGCTTTTGTTTTTTGTTCAGGCGGCTGTGGGCGGGAATGCCTAGTTTGTTATTCAGTTTTTCAAGCCAAATGGGGCACGCGCCTTTGGGTGCGCTACTCCCACGTTGTTGCGCTGCCGCTTCCATTTGGGCGGCGGTATCGTGTAGCTCGTGATAAGCGTCTAGGTAGCCTGCCTGCGCGTTAATTAGCCGTCTTGCGGCGGCAAAGGCTTTGACAATGGCTTGCTTGGCGGCGACTGCCTGCGGGGTATTGCGGGATAGGGTTATGGAAAAAATGAATTGGTCTTCGTTTAGCATGGCAAATTTTTCAGGTCGCCCGCGTCCTTGTATTTTTCCGATTTCAAATCGGAAAATTCCGATGTTTTTTTGTTTGGGATAGGGGATGCCCTGCCCTATAAGGGCGGCATTGTGGGCTTGTAGGCGGGTTAGCATGTTTAAGGCGAGCTTGTCTAGGCTATCGCGGGCGATGGCGGTAAATTGCCCTGTTAAGGCGGCATTGCATAGCAAGGCTTCATTGCGGTAGTGGTGGGGTTGGGTGTCTTTGCCTTCTGCTTTGCGGGCGGCTTGTAGGATTTCGCCCATAATGCGATAGGCAATACTGCTTTCTTGGCGGCTGCTTTGGTGGTCTTTGCCTTCGCGGATTAGGGTTTCTATCTGCTCGTCACACCATAGGGCAAAGTCAATATCACACCAGCGGGCAAAGGCTACGGCTAGTTTGGGATGTAGCCATGTACCTTGTTGTGTTAGGTCGTTGCCGCCTTTGCGGGTTTTTATGAAGTGGGATTTTCTCACTTCGGCTATTTGCTGTTTTTCGGCTTCGCGCTTGCATAAGGCGGCTATGTAGCGTTCTGTTTCAGGCAGCCTTAACCAGTCAATGGGGCGCTTGCCAAACATGGCGGCTATTTCGGTGGCGTTAAACCATGCTTCACGGTTGGCATGTAGGGGCAAGCCGTTGTAGTTAAGGGTTAGGGTGTTCATGTGGTTTTCTCCTGTGAAAAGTGTTGCTGGTGTTTTAAACCGTGCGGCAATGCGCCTAGAATGCGCTAGGATTGCGTTTTACTGTGCGGGTGGTATGGTTTAGCTTGATGGGGTTGATTGCAATCTACGGGCTTCCTGATGCGCTTTATCGCTGTTTTGATTTAAATTAATGTTTGGCACGCCAGCATACACCAGCAATGATGATGTGGATGGTTACGCGTTTGGCTTGTTATGGCTTTGCTCAAAAACTGTTCGTTGCCGCTCGTGTAGCAATGGGCTTTTTTGCTGTTTTGGGTGTGGGGTTTTTTGACAATATAAAAAAGGGGCAAGGGGCGTTTGAAAAAACAACCCCATGCAAGGTTTGAAACTTCAATCCCATGCAATCCCTTTTTTCAGGCTGCCAACAAGGCAGCCATTTTTTTGTATAGCGGGGCTTCTTTGTCTTCCAGCATGAGATAAATCATATCGGGCTGGTGTTGCTCTGCTATGGCGGCTTTGGCTGCTTTTTTGGTGGGGAAGTAGCCTAGCGGGGTAAAGGTGTAGGCGTCGCCGGCGGTGGGCAGCCCTATGATGGTTAGGTTAGGTTTGGGTGGGCGTTGCTTTTTGGGCGTGGTGGGTTTTGTGTTTTGGGTGGCTGGTGTTTTCATGGTTTTTACTCCTTGGTGGTTGCTTGCTGCTCTATCCAGTTTTTGACTTCGCCTGCTAGGTAAAACGTGCCGCGCGTGCCTGCGATGCGGCGGGATGGTGGGA
>CAUVGV010000106.1:0-8132 GCA_963551505.1 uncultured Kingella sp. | reverse complement strand
CCGCGTTTGCATTTACAAAGATTTCAAACGGTCTTCAAATGCCTTACGGAATTTTTCGGTCTCCTCGCGGAAAAACTGGAAAATTTTGGGATAGTTTTCTTCGGCGGTTTCATAGTCGCAATAAATAGAGATGATGCTGCGAATGGTGTCATCGCTGCGATTCCAATCCAATTTTCCTGTAATCGCCTCAATTTCGTCTTTTTGGCTAAACAATTTATCAAATACTTCTTTGTTTTTGATTTGAGATTTAAGCGACATTTCTAAATTCACACTGCATCGCTTGGTGCTGCGAAATACAGTTTGGAAACCCACTCCATTTTTGCCTAGCCCTTTGGTTAGCCAGTTGGATGTGGATGGAGAAAGGTCGCCGAAAAAATGATTGTGCCGTCTGCAATCATCCAAAAATTGCTGCCAAAATATTTGATAGCCGTTTTGCAAATTCGCTTTGTTCTCCGCTTCCGCTTCCTCAATATTCTTTTTGTTCGCCAGTTTAATGATGTACTCTTCCGTGCTTGGGGTGGGCAGAATTTGGGTTGCGGTCAAGAAGAATTTTCCATCCTCGCTTTGATACAGGGAAACTTCCACGCAGCGAATTTTCAAGCCCGAATCAATCAGCCATAACACGCTGGATGTGATTTCAGGGCGAAACTTTGCCGCCACCAAAATAATTTTGGGCTTGCTGTCTTTATTTAACGAAATTTCGCTTAAATCATCTACGCCAAAAAATGTTGCTAGCTTTTCTTCTGCATCATCCAAATCGCCCAAATAATCGCCATAAATCTTAATGATTTGTTGCTTTTCAAGCGTTGAGCAGTAAGAAGCATATTTAATGGCTTGCCAAGTAACATCGCGCCCTGAATCGTCTGTTTTCAGTTCAATCACCACCAAGCTGCCTTGCTTATCCAATGCCAGCAAATCTAAACGCTCGTTGGTTTTATCAAAGCCATGGAATTCTTTTTGAATAATCAGCAATTCGTCGCGCTCGTTTACAGACAAACATTGGGGATTAGCAGCCAACCATTCTTGTAAATCCGTCCGTTCTTTGAAATGCACATTACTAAAAGAAACGGATTCAAGGGGTTCCAATTTTTTATTTTCTATATCAACGTAGTACATTTTATCCTAACTTGATTATTCTTAGTTTCATGCAAAAGGCAACCTGAAAAACAACCTAATGGAGCGTCGGCGGCTCGCCGACATCTTGGCAAATCAGCCATGCTCTGTTTGGAAGCCATTTGGCGACGAGCTGTCGCCGCTCCACATCCAGTTTCAGGCTGCCAATATTTACTGCGTTACCACCGCACGAATCAATTTCTCCGTATTGGCCAGCGTGTTTTCCACTTCGCTGTATTCAATGCGGCTGCCGTCAATCAAGGCGCGGGTGTCGGTGAACACGGCTTGCACGCCCGCTGGTGTTTGCGTTACCAACACACGCAGCGGCAATTGCAAGGCAAAGGCTGGGTCTTTCACCATCAGTGGTGTGCCTGCTTTGGGCGTGCCAAACATAATCACCGTTGCAGGCTGCATTTGCAAGCCGTTTTGTTGCGCGGCGGCGCGGTGGTCAATCACGGCAAACACGGTCATGCCTTTGGCTTGGATGGCGTTTTGCAGGCGCGTTACCGTTTCGTCAAAGCTGTATTGGCTGGCAACGCTGTGGATGCGTGGCGTGGCGGTTGCTTGCTCGGGAGGCGCAACGGGCGCGGTATTTTGGGCGCAAGCGGCAAGCGTGGCGGTGGTGGCTAGGGCAGTAAGCGTAGATTTCATGGTTTTTTCCTTATCAACAATCAACAGGGTTACAAGATTGAGGCAGCCTGAAAATAGGTTTACACGTTTTCAGACTGCCTATTCATTACGCCGCGCTAATCTTCGCCACAATCTCGCCCAGCGGCACGCTCTCTGTTTCGCCGCTGCAGCGGTGGGCGTATTCCACATTGCCTTCTTTGAGCGCTCTGTCGCCAATCACAATGCGGTGCGGGATGCCAAGCAATTCGCTGTCGTTAAGCAACACGCCTGCGCGTTCATCGCGGTCGTCCAGCAACACATCGATGCCTGCGGCTTGCAAATCGGCGTAGATTTGGTCGGCGGCTTGGCGCACGCTGTCGGATTTTTTGTAATTCATCGGCACAATCACGGCGGTGAACGGCGACATGGCTTCTGTCCAGATGATGCCGCGCTCGTCGTTGTTTTGCTCAATGGCGGCGGCAACAATGCGGGTGATGCCGATGCCGTAGCAGCCCATTTCCATAATTTGGCTTTTGCCGTTGTTGTCCAAAAAGCTGGCGTTCAGCGCAGCGGAATATTTGTCGCGCAGTTGGAACACATGCCCCACTTCAATGCCGCGCGCCAGTTTCAGGCTGCCTTTGCCGCAAGGGCTGGGGTCGCCTGCGATAACGTTGCGCAAATCCACAAATTCGGGCTCGGCGGCATCGCGCCCAAAGTTGAAGCCTGTGTAGTGGTAGTCGTCGTCGTTGGCACCGATGACCCAATCCGCGCCTTTTTCGCAGGCGAAGTCGGCATACACTTTGCCCGCGAAGCACACGCAGCCGAGCGAGCCGCCGTTTGCGCCAAACTGCGCCACAATCGCTGCGGGCGATGCCATGGTGAGCGGCGATTTCACGCCTGCCAGTTTTTCGGCTTTGATGTCGTTGAACTCGTGGTCGCCGCGCAGCATCAGCAGCACCAATTCGCCGTCCGCTTCGCCTTCCACCACGATGGATTTCAAGGTTTGCTCAACGGGAATATTGAGAAAATCAACCAGTTGCGCGATGGTTTTCACATTGGGCGTGTGGATTTTGGTCAATTCTTGCGCGGGGGCAACACGGCAGCCTGAAAGCGGCAAAGTCTGCGCCAGTTCTACGTTTGCGGCGTAATCGGAAGCATCGCTGTATGCAATCACGTCTTCGCCGCTGTCTGCCAACACTTGGAACTCGTGCGAACCGGTGCCGCCGATGCTGCCCGTATCCGCCGCCACGGGGCGGTAATCCAAGCCTAAGCGGTTGAAAATGCGGCAATAAGCGTCGTACATGGTTTGATAGGTGGCTTTGAGCGATTCAAAATCGGCGTGGAAGGAATAAGCGTCTTTCATCACAAATTCGCGCGCGCGCATCACGCCGAAGCGGGGGCGGCGTTCATCGCGGAATTTGGTTTGGATGTGGTAGAAATTTTTAGGCAACTGCTTGTATGAATTGATTTCTTTGCGCACGATGTCGGTAATCAGCTCTTCGCAGGTGGGGCTGAAACAAAAGGCGTTGTCGTGGCGGTCGGTGATGCGTAGTAGCTCGTCGCCGTAAAAATCCCAACGCCCGCTTTCTTTCCACAAATCAGCGGGTTGCACCACGGGCATCAAAAGCTCAATCGCGCCTGCGCGGTTCATCTCTTCGCGCACAATCGCTTCCACTTTACGCAGCACGCGCAAGCCCATTGGCATCCAAGTGTAAAGCCCCGAGGCGTTGGCTTTGATGAGCCCCGCACGGAGCATGAGCTTATGGCTGGCAAGCACGGCTTCGGCGGGGGCTTCTTTGAGGGTGGAAATGAAAAATTGGCTGGCTTTCATGGGAGTGTCCTGTGCGATAAAACGAAAGGGGCGGATTATAGCAAAATCCCTTGCGCTTCGTGGGGTTGAGGCAGCCTGAAAGTGGCAAAATGCCCCTGCCAACCCTAGCCATGCGCCGCGCAAAAATGGCATAATCGCCCCTTTTTAAGCCATCCCAACCGCTCACATGAACCGCCTATCGCTTACCGCACTCGCTTTGGCAACCGCCGCCTGCGCCGCGCCGCCTACCACGCCGCCGCCGAGGCAGCCTGAAACGCCCCCAATCGCGTCATCGCTGCCTTATCCCGAAACCACGTCCAACGAACAATTTGAGCAGCTTGCCATCCAAGTGAGCCGTTTAGAAAACCAAGTTGCCGAGCTGCACGAGCGCGTAGAACAGCTAGAACAACGCATTGCCGCGTCGGCAAAACGTCCCACCCGCGTGCGCGTGAACAAACCCATCGCGCCGCCCTTTCAAGGCAGCCTGAAAACAGAAAACGCGCCCAGCCTGCTAGAAAAAGCGCAACAGCAATACCGCGCCCAGCAATACCAAGCCGCCACCGCCACCCTGCGCGAAGCCGATAGCGGCGGCGATGGCAGCGAAACCGCGCAAAAAAGTATGTTTCTGCTGCTGCAAGCGCATCAAAAGCTCAACCACTGCCAAAGCGTGATTAACATCGGGCAACGCTACGCCACCCGCTTTTCAGGCAGCCTGAATGCGCCCGAAGCCCTATCGCTGGTGGCGCAATGCCAATGGCGCATTCAACAGCAAGACATCGCCCGCGACACATGGCGCAAAATCATCCAGCAGTATCCCAAAAGCCCCGCCGCATCCCGCGCCCGCAACCAAATCAAACAAAGGTGAACCATGAATATTCTGATTTCCAACGACGACGGCTATTTATCGCAAGGCATCGCCACCCTTGCCCGCATCGCAGGCGAATTTGCCAATGTGCGCGTGGTTGCGCCCGAACGCGACCGCAGCGGCGTGTCCAATTCGCTCACGCTTGACCGCCCGCTGAAAATTCGCAGCGCAGAAAATGGCTTTTATTATGTGAGCGGCACGCCCACCGACTGCATCCATCTGGGCTTGCACGCCCTTGCCGACTTCCAGCCCGACCTCGTGTTATCAGGCATCAACCACGGCTCCAATCTTGGCGACGACACCCTCTATTCAGGCACCGTTGCCGCCGCCACCGAAGCCTATCTGATGGGCATCCCCGCTGTTGCCTTCTCGCTCACCAGCCACGAATTTCACAAATACGCCGCCACCGCCGAACAAGCCGTGTGGAATATTGTGAACCAGCTTGTGCAAAACCCGCCCAGCGCACCGATTTTGTGGAATGTGAACATCCCCGCCGTCGCCCCGCAAGACCTGCGCGGACACAAAATCGCCCGCCTAGGCAGACGACACCACACCCAAAGCATCGTCCACGCCACCAACCCGCGCGGCGAAGACATTTACTGGATAGGCGCAGTGGGCGCGGTTGCCGACAACGAACACACCACCGATTTTGCCACCTGCGAATCGGGCTATGTGAGCATCACCCCGCTGCAAATTGATTTGACCGCCTATTCGCAAATGCAAGCCTTGGATGAATACTGGCAAGGCTTAACGTTTGAATAACGCTTTTCAGGCTGCCTCGAAGCGCATCTACTGAGGCAGCCTGAAAAACAAAATCCCCCAACGCAGCTTTCAGGCTGCCCCAACCCCAAAGGACAACCATGAACATCATCAACACCACCATCCCAGACGTAAAAATCCTAGAACCGCAAGTCTTCGGCGACGAACGCGGCTTCTTTATGGAAACCTTCCGCGACAACTGGTTCAACGAACACGTCGCCCACCGCACCTTCGTGCAGGAAAACCACAGCAAATCCAACAAAGGCGTGCTGCGCGGCTTGCACTACCAAACCGAAAATACCCAAGGCAAACTCGTGCGCGTGGTTGTAGGCAGCGTGTTAGATGTTGCCGTGGACTTGCGCCGCTCATCGCCCACCTTCGGCAAATGGGCAAGCGCGGTACTCTCCGCCGACAACAAACGCCAGCTCTGGGTGCCCGAAGGCTTCGCCCACGGCTTTTACGTGCTGGAAGACCACACCGAGTTTGTGTACAAATGCACCGACTACTACAACCCAAAAGCCGAACACTCCCTGATTTGGAACGATCCCACCGTCGGCATCGATTGGCAACTCAACGGCGAGCCCAGCCTATCCGCCAAAGATTTAGCAGGCAAAGTGCTTGCCGAAGCGGTTACGTTTGAATAACGGCTGTGGGATAGTGGGGTAACCGCCACGCAGATAAAAGGCAGCCTGAAAACACATTTGAAGCATTTAAGCGTTTTCAGGCTGAAATCTTTGCAAAATCTGCAACCAATGGAGCGTCGGCGGCTCGCCGACATTTTGCCAATCAACAAAACCATGTTGAATTAACCATTTGGCGACGAGCCATCGTCACGACATTTTAAATTTCAGGCTGCCGTTGGGGTTTGGCAAAGGTTTCAGGCTGCCTATTGTTGCGCCCACATTCTAACGCAGCAAGCAACGAGTTATCCCCGCATCAAAGGCAGCCTGAAAACGCATTTGAAACATTTAAACGTTTTCAGGCTGCCTTTAAGCATAGCTAATCTTTTGCCCGCGCAAGCGTTTCGCCGCTTACCACGAGCAGGGGCAAGCCCCTGCACCCCACGCGCAAACCGTTTTCAGGCTGCCCAATATTTGTGCCCGCGCCCTACTCGCTCCCATTTCAGGCAGCCTGAAACAATACACAACATGAGTAGGGTGTGTGGCTTTGCCACGCACCGTTGAGCAATGTTCTTTTTCAGGCTGCCACGCCCCCCCACACACAAAAAAAGGCAGCCTGAAACTCCACTCCAACAAAAGCTTAAACCTACTTCAACGCCCGCAAACACTCCTTCACCAACCCCGCTCCGCGATAAATCAACCCACTATAAAGCTGCACCGCACTCGCCCCCAGCTGCATTTTCTCCGCCGCGTGTTCGCCCGACAAAATCCCGCCCGCGCCAATAATCGGCACCTTGCCGCCCAGCTCGCGCGCAAACGCCGCCAACACGCGGTTACTCGGTTCGCGCACAGGATCGCCACTCAATCCGCCTGCTTCCTGCACCAACGGCGATGCGCCCAGCGCGGTTTTGTCTATTGTGGTGTTGGTGGCGATTAAGCCGTCCATTTCGGTTTGCAAGACAACATGGGCGATGTCGGCAATCTGCGCTTCGTCCAAATCGGGCGCAATTTTCACCGCCAGCGGCACATAACGCCCAACGCGCGCGCTAAATTCGGCTTGCTTGTTTTTCAGGCTGCCTAACAGCTTGTTCAATTCATCGCTACCTTGCAACGAGCGCAGATTTTTGGTGTTGGGCGATGAAATGTTGACGGTGATATAAGAAGCGTATTCGTAGGCTTTTTCCAAGCAAATCAAATAGTCATCCACCGCGTTTTCAATCGGCGTGCTGGCGTTTTTGCCGATGTTAATCCCCAAAATGCCCGTGTAGCGCGAGCGTTTCACATTGGCAATCAGCGCATCAATGCCGTGGTTATTAAAGCCCATGCGGTTCACAATCGCCTGATGCACAGGCGCGCGAAACAAGCGCGGCTGCGGATTGCCTTCTTGCGGGCGCGGCGTTACCGTGCCAATCTCAATAAAACCAAAGCCCAACGCCGCCAAGCCATCAATCGCTTCGCCGTTTTTGTCCAAGCCCGCCGCCAGCCCAACGGGATTGGGCAGCTGCAAGCCCATCAGCGAAGTGGGCTTGGTGTGCGGGTTCACGCGCGGCATCAGGCAATAGGCGTGGGCAAGAGTTTGAATGGTGAGGTTGTGCGCCTGCTCGGGGTCCAGTTTAAACAGCAGAGGGCGGATAAAAGTGGCATACATCTTTAGATTTCCTTAAAAAAAATGACGGGATAGGCAGCCTGAAAGCGAGTAACCCTATTTCACATTTCTTAATTTCTCAATTAACTCAATTACCTCATTACGAGATAACTCCATTCCAGGCTCATCTAGCAAGGCTAAATCATAAATAATATTGCGGGAATTTATAGATTCACTATCTGACCATAAATTAAAAAAATTAGTGGCAGATTTGGATATCATTTGATTATCACAATTTTCACTAATCATTTTTTTTTAATTCTTTATAAGCAAAATCAGCAGTTATTTTTTCCATGAATCTAATTCTTTATTGATTAGTGGGCGATGTTGAGCATCAAGTGCTTGTCTATTGATTGTTCTAGAAAGCAAATTGGGCAACGCAAATCCATACACACCACCGCTTTCCCAAACTACCATACTAAAAAGCAGCCTGAAATCAATTTTCAGGCTGCCTTGGTTACGGTTCAATTATTCTGCGTGATGCTCGCCGCGATGGGCATCTGCTTCGGCAGGCGCACGCTCGGGCTGTGGCAACAACGCGCGGATAGACAACCGCACGCGACCGCGCTCGTCCACATCCAATGCTTTCACGTTCACCACTTGTCCCACTTTCAAATAATCGTTCACATCTCTCACGCGCTCGTGCGCAATTTGGCTGATGTGCACCAAGCCGTCTTTGCCTGGCATCACCGACACAATCGCGCCCACGTT
>CAUVGV010000105.1:0-8135 GCA_963551505.1 uncultured Kingella sp. | reverse complement strand
CAAACCCCCCCCGGTCCCCCGACACCATCAACACCCTAGCAGGAGGTCGGCCAATCCTGCCCGACAAAAGCAAAAATAACATGGGAGAACGTAGGGCATAAATGCCCGACCTACGCGACTATTGTGTTATATGCATGTAAAATTAAATTTTATTATTAAAGACTGCATATGAAAAAGAAAATACTTACCTTGCTACTAGCAGGTTGTTTATCTATGCTTGCTTGTGCTAAACCAACAGAAGCTGAGCTAACACCAGCAGAAGAAGTGGTTTTATGCAAAGAGCGTGCTGATTTGGCGGCGACTGCAACGACAATGCAACTTGATGGCGGTGATGAACAGGCGTTTAAATCTACAATGAAGAACACGCTCGGTTCAAAAAATTATTCAAGTGCTGAGAAAAGTATGCATGCTGCATTTAATGTAGCAACACAGTACACTAATACGGTCGTGAATAATTGGGAAAAGTTTAGCAATGAGCAAAAAGCACAAATAAAAAAAGTGTTACCTGATACCGTGAGAGAAACAGAATTTAACATGTGCATAATGAAGAACTTTTAAAATGAACGTGCGTTTGGGCAAACCCTAACTCACGTTCATTTGTAATAATCTGTGTGAAGGCAGCCTGAAAACCGTTTTCAGGCTGCCTTATCCATTGTTACAAATGCTGCAAGTGGTTATCCAACGCCACCGCTGCGCCCACTATGCCAGGGTATTTGCTTTGCACGATGTAAACGGGGATGGCGGCAAGGTAGGCATCAAATCGCCCTTTGCTCTCAAAGCGCTGGCGAAACGGCGATGATTGGAAGTAATCAATAAAGCGCGGGATGATGCCGCCGCATAGATACACGCCGCCGCGTGCGCCCAGCGTGAGCGCAAGATTGGAAGCGACTGTGCCGAGCATGGCGCAGAACATATCCAGCGTGAGTCGGCATAGCGGTGATGTGCCGCTTAATGCGCGTTCGCTGATTTCGGCGGCGGTGAGTTTTTGCCGTTTTACGCCTTCGCGCTCGGCAAGGGCTTCGTGAATCAGCATCAAGCCTGCGCCGCTTAAAAAGCGTTCGGCGGAAACATGTCCGTGTTTGCGCTTGGCGTATTGCCATACCATGATTTCGCCATCGTCAAACGGCGGGAAGCTGGTGTGTCCGCCCTCGCCTGCGAGCGGGACGTAGCTGCCGTTGGGCGTGGGGATAAGCCCGCTTACGCCCAAGCCTGTGCCCGGTCCGATAACGGCTTTGGGCGCGTGTTCAATCGGCTGTGCGCCGCCCACTTGCACCAAGTCTTCGGCGGATGTTTGCGTGATGGAGAGGGCTTGCGCGGTGAAGTCGTTGAGCAGCAGCAGGTTGTCCAGATGCAGCGCTTGGCGCGTGGTTTCTATGGAAAACGCCCAATGGTGGTTGGTCATTTGCACCCAGTCGCCGATGATGGGGTTGGCGATGGCGATGGCGGCGTTGCGCACGCTGGGGTTGCCCACGCGCTTTAAGTATTCTTTGACAGCATCCACGAGGGTGTCGTAGTCGGCGCAGGGCAGCACTTCAATGTGTTCAAACTGCTGCTGCGCGGTTTCCAGCGCGAAGCGGGCGTTGGTGCCGCCGATGTCGGCGATTAGGCGGGGGTAGTTAGTCGTTGTAGAAGACATGGGCGTTTACCTTTTGCGAGTGGAGAACATAGCTAATGGGGTATTGCGCGGTTTGCGCTTGCGCGGCGGCATCGTACACGCGGCGTTTGTCTGCGCCTGCGATGGCGAGATAAACGTGGGGCGTGGCGACGATGGCGGCAAGCGTCATGCTGATGCGCTCGTGTGGCGCGGTGATGGGGCTGGTGTGCAGCAGCGGCTGGGGATAGTCGGCGCGCACGGCATCAGCAAACTGCGGCGCTTGCGGGAAGATGCTGGCGGTGTGCCCGTCGCCGCCCATGCCGAGCACGAGTACATCAGGTTGAGTGTAATGGCGCAGGGCAAAGGCGACGGCATCAGCGGTGTTTTTCAGGCTGCCTTCATCGGCATCATCGCTAATCAGCGGTAGCCATTGCGCGGCGGCGGCGCGGTTTTGCAGTAGATATTGGCGCACCAAGCCTGTGTTGCTGTCGGCATGATGGGTGGGGACGATGCGCTCGTCCACGAGAGTGATATTGACCCGAGCCCAGTCTAAATCTTGCTGGCTTAATGCTTGGAAAAAGGCGATGGGCGATTTGCCACCTGATACGGCGAGCGTGGCGCGGGGTTGCGTTGCCAAGGTGTCGCGCAGGTTTTGGGCGACGGCATCGGCTAGGACTTGCGCGGATTGGGCGGGGGATTCGGTTTGGGTGAATGGGGCGGTCATGGTTGTGCCTTGGGGGTTGGAAAAAAAGGGGGGTAGTTTTATCTGCGCTAATAGGCAGCCTGAAAATCAAATATCGTTATTCCCGCGTTGAACATGGTTAAAACGGTGCGCGGCTTGATTAGGCAGCCTGAAATCTATTTTTTACTCACGGCGGACTGTATCAGCATTTGCGTGCCAAACCAGCCCCAATAGATGCGGTGCGCTTGGATTTTGCCGTTTTGGATTTGCATCAGTTCCAGAATATCCACTTGGTTGCCATCGGGCGTATGGCGCGGGTATTCCCACACCAGCGTGTCGCCTGCTACGAAATATTGCCCTGTGCGATACCAGCGCACTAACTCGTTGGGGCGGCGGCGCGTGCCTTCTTGCAAAAAGGCGAGAATTTCGGCGCGCCCATGCAACACGCCGCTGTCTTGCTGCATGATGATGGGGACAAGTGGGCTTTCAAACTGGGCATCATCGGCGTAAAGGTTAATCAGGGCTTCGGTGTTGCGGGTTTGGGCGTATTCGTGCCATTGGGTGTAAATGCGGGTGTGGTCGTTGGTCATGGTGGGGTTTCCTTTGGGTTTTAGGCTGCCTATACGCGGGCGGGGAAGGGGCTGTTGGCATTCGGCTTGCGAGCGGTTTTTTGAGTAAAAAATGCCCGAATGCAAGGAAAAAAGCGCAGCAAGGTTGGACACCTTGCGAGCATTTTTGATGCGGCAGGCGGGTATTTTTTGCCAAAAATACCACCGCAATGCCGATTGCCAGCAGCCCCCTTGGCAGCCTGAAAACTGCTCCCGCGTCCCTACGGCTTGCTTGCAAGCCGTGCGCTGGCAAAATCAATCAAAAAACACGGATTGCCAGAGTTTAACGGCAAACAGACAAAAGAGTAAGCCAACTGTGGCTGCGCCGAGCGCGGCTAGGTTGCGTTGGTGGCGCAGTTTGGCGAGCAGTTTGTCGCCCGCCAGCGCGAGCGTGGCGAGATAGCACATGCTGAGCGTTTGCATCACGGCGGCAAGTATAAAGAAGCTGAGCGCAGGGTGGGGATACTGCGGGTTCACAAAGGGGATAAAGAACGATAGGAAAAACAGGGCGGCTTTGGGGTTGGATAGGCTCAGCAGCAGGGCGTGGCGGAAAACGTTGTCGTGGGTGTGTATGTTGGAGAGGGTTTGGGCGGAGGCTTGGGCTGTGGTGCGGCGGCGGGCTGCCCATGCGCCGCGCAGCATATTGATGCCGAGATAGGCAAGGTATAAGCCGCCTGCGCATTTGAGTGCGCCAAACAATAGGGGGTGGCTTTTGAGCAGCGATGCGGCTCCGCCCACGGCGCATAAAATCAGCACGCTGTCGCCGATGAAAATCGCTGGCATCACTTTGGCGGCTTGGCGCGCGCCTTGTTGGGTGGCGACGGCAAGGCAGTATAGGGAATTGGGACCGGGGATGAGCACGATGGTAATCGCGCCAATCAGGTATAAGGGGAAGTCTATGATGCCGTACATGGTTTTTGGGTTTTATAGTCGCTCCAATTAAGCCTTATACAGCGTTGGCTCGCCTTGCTGTACTACTTTGTACTATCTGCGGCTCGCCGCCTTGTATAAAACTTAATTGGAACGACTATAGCTACGCTGAACTGCGTTTCAGGCTGCCTGAAAAGGCTATTTTACTGTATCTTAACGCTGGGTTTTAGAGTTTTCAGGCTGCCTTAACGCGGGCGCAATGATATGGCAGCCTGAAATGCTTGCCCGCGCCCCCTACGGCTTGCTGGCAAGCCGTGCATCAGGCAATAAGGTTCTTAGCATGTGATGATTTGGGCTTAGAACCGCCGCTAACCGCCCAACTTTACTCATTCTTACGCTTGCTAAATTTGGGCTACACAAAAGCCCCCTATAATCCCGCGCTTCTCGGCAGGATTGCCGCAACCCAAGGAGTGTTCCATGAAAAAAACCCTACTTACCAGCCTGATTTTGTCGCTGGGCATCACCGCGTTGCCCGCGCAAGCCAAAAGCAGTGGCAGCTACATCAGCCGCGCCAAAGCAGTTGCCATCGCCAAAGCCCGCGTGGGCGGCGGCAAAGTGGACAATGTAGATTTTGAGCGCAGCCGTCGCCACGGCGCGTATTACGAAGTGGACATTGAAAACCGCAAAGGCGATTACGAAGTGCGCGTAAACGCCCAAACGGGCAAAGTGATTTCAGTGCAACGCGATGACGATGATGATGACGGGCATCGCCGCCGTTCGCCTCGCCATCATGATGATGACCGTTACGACGAGGAGAACTAATCCAGAGGCAGCCTGAAAACGGTTGCGCACTAACCGCAGTTCGCAAGGGCAGATTGTTATCTGCCCTTTATTTTTTAACACGCAGATGATTATCTGCCCTTTGTGTTTTTGGGGGATGGCGCGGATGTTGAGCAATTGTTTTCAGGCTGCCTCAACCCCTGCCGTTTTGCTAAAATCGCCGCCGCAAAATCAATCGGATAACAATAATATGAATTGGTGTGTTTACCTACTTTTGTGCGATAACGGCGCGTTGTATGCGGGCATCAGTAATCGCCCCGAAGCGCGGCTGGCGGCGCATTTGGCGGGCAATGGGGCGAAATACACGCGCAGCCATAGTGCGCGGGAAATGCGGATTGTGGCGTGCTGTTTAGACCGCAGCGCGGCGAGCAAGCTGGAATGGGCGTTAAAACGGATGACGGCGGCGCAGAAGCGGGCGTTGTGGGCGATGGGGTGGGTGGTGGTGGCGGAGGGTGGTGAGGCAGCCTGAAAATCAAAATGGAACGACCGCGGCTTGTTGGCAAGTGTGGCGTTATTAACCCTGCTATTTGGCGACAAGCCGTTGCCGCTCCATGTTAGGTTTCAGGCTGCCTCTGGGCTTTTGCACAGGCAGCCTGAAAACCCATCCATCCAACAAAAAAACCGTTTGGCTCAACCCCAAACGGTTTTGTTTTTCAGGCTGCCTACCAAGCTAGCTTTTTAGGCTGCCTGCTTGAATAAACGCCTCTGCCGTGCGTCGCACTTCGTTATCCAATGCCAGCAAATCATCCAGCGTGTTGAGGCAGCCTGAAAGATTGTGCTGCGCGAGGCTGTGTTCTACCACGCGGGCGATGTCGGTGAACAAGATTTGTTCGCGCAAAAAGGCGGCGACGGCGATTTCGTTGGCAGCGTTGAGCACGCACGGGGCTGCGTCGCCGATGTGGAGCGCGTCGTAGGCAAGTTTCAGGCAGGGGAAGCGGGCAAAATCGGGCTGTTGAAAGGTGAGCACGGCAAGTTGGCTGAAATCCAGCGACGTTGCGCCCGAGGCGATGCGCTGTGGCAGCCCAAGGCAATGGGCGATGGGGATGCGCATATCGGGCGTGCCCAGTTGGGCGAGCACGCTGCCGTCGGCGTAGCGCACCATGCTGTGTATCACGGATTGCGGGTGGATAACCACTTCCAGCTTGCTGGGCGGGCAGTTAAACAGCCAACGCGCTTCAATCAGCTCCAAGCCTTTGTTCATCATAGTGGAAGAATCCACGGAGATTTTTTGCCCCATAGACCAGTTGGGATGCTTGACGGCTTGCGCGGGCGTGATGCGCGGGAAATCGGCTAAATCGGTGTGCAAAAACGAGCCGCCGCTGGCGGTGAGGATGATGGAGGCGATGCCGTGCGCGTTCAGGCTGCCTGAATAATCGCGCGGCAGCACTTGGAAGATGGCGTTGTGTTCGCTGTCTATCGGCAAGATGGTTGCGCCGTGTTGCTGGGCGGTGCGCATAAACAGGCTGCCTGAAACCACCAGCGTTTCTTTGTTGGCAAGATAGATGGTTTTGCCGTGCGCGGCGGCAGCAAGCGCGGAGGGCAGCCCTGCCGCGCCCACAATCGCGCACATTACGCCCGTTACTTCGGGCGCGGTGGCGATGTCTATGAGGGCTTGTTTGCCGTGCAGAATTTCGGTGTGAATTTTGGGTTTCAGGCTGCCTAATTGTTGGCGTAACTCGGCGGCGCGTGTTTCGTCGGCAACCACGGCATAGCGCGGGGCGAATTGGCGGCATTGCTCGGCGAGTTTGGCGGTTTGGCTGTGCCCTGCGAGGGCGAAGATTTGGAATTGCTCGGGATGGCGGGCGACCACATCCAGCGTGGAAACGCCGATGCTGCCTGTGCTGCCGAGGATGGATAGGGTTTGCATGGTGGGGTTATAGGGATGGTTTTTGAACAACGGGGCGAATTTTAGCGGGTTTTTGCGGTTTTTTGGGGGAGCGGGGCTGACTTTGTAGGGCGGTGTAGGCAGCCTGAAAAGGGCGCGGGGGCGTGCCAATAGGCGGTGCTGTTTTATTTTTGCTGTTAGCTGGGTGGGATAACATTGAGCGTTTCAGGCTGCCGATTGCTTGTTTTTTGCCAGAGCAGGCGTTTCGCCGCCTACCACGAGCAGGGGCAAGCCCCTGCACCCCACGCGCATAAATTTTTCAGGCTGCCCAGCCATTCCGCCCGCGCCCGCAGTAGGCAAATAAGCAGCCTGAAAACCGATTGCAAGGTTTTCAGGCTGCCTTTTATGCTTTAACTGGGCTTGCGCACTTTTCAGGCTGCCATCACGCCGCCTTCAACGCCGCCGCTTCCCGCGCCAGCCGTGTAATCGTGTCCCAATCCTTGTTGGCAACGGCATCCTTGGGCGTAAGCCACGAGCCGCCCACGCACAACACGTTGGGCAGAGCCAAATAGTCGGGCGCGGATTGCAGCGTGATGCCGCCTGTGGGGCAGAAGCGCACGTTGGCATACGGGCCATACAAGGCTTTGAGCATGGCGCGCCCGCCCACCACTTCGGCGGGGAACAATTTGAGCGTTTCTATGCCGTATTCCAGCGCCAGTTGCACTTCGCTGGGCGTGGCGACACCGGGAATCAGCGGGATGTTGACCTTTTCGCTGGCTTTGGCAAGGGCTTTGTGCAGGCCGGGGCTGATGGCAAACACCGCGCCCGCATCGGCAACGGCTTTGAGTTGTTTTTCGTTGATGACCGTGCCCGCGCCCACAATCGCGCCTTTCACTTCTTTTTTAATCAAGCGGATGGCATCCAAGCCAACAGGCGTGCGCAGCGTGATTTCCAACGTGCGGATGCCGCCTGATACCAAGGCGTGTGCCAAATCAACGGCGGTGGATAAATCGTCAATTGCCATCACGGGGATGACGGGGCTGGCGGTAAGAATTTCGCGGGGAGTGAGCTTGGGCATAGGGTTTCCTTTCTGCGGCGGGGTTGAAAAGGGGGATTTTATGCGGATTGTGTGGGCGCGTCAGGTTGAGGCAGCTTGAAAATGCGGCGAGAGGCGTTTTCAGGCTGCCTCAAATTCAACCGCAACTTACAACCACATCCGCATCGCAAAATTATACCGCGCCACCTGCTCGCCCGTAAGCAAGCCCCGCCGCAGCAATTTTTCCGCCGCCCATTGCCAATCCACGCAATCGCGGCTCAATCGGCACGAATACAATTTCACCCCCAACGCCGTGTCGTCAATCATCAAATCCCCCAACGCCTTGGGCGACGAAGTAAATTTGTGCTGCTCGGGATGGCACTGCACGGCATAAAGCGCGATGTCGTTCTCTGCAAACCAATCCAACGCGGGCTGGATAGAGCAATCCTCTGCCCGCATGGTAAACAAAATCAGCCGATGCCCGTTGCGCACCAAATCGCGCAACACCTGCGCCGCGCCAATATCTTTGCCCACCAGCGGAAATTCGTGGGTAACACACGTTCCATCAAAATCAATCAGAATATCCATGTTGTCCTTTTTGTTTAGAACCTGTATTCACTATTTTCATAGGCATCTTTAATGCCCTAAAAACGCGGCTACCGCGTTAAAAATGCTCGCAA
>CAUVGV010000104.1:0-8303 GCA_963551505.1 uncultured Kingella sp. | reverse complement strand
CCTTATAGGATAAGGTTTGTAGGGGTTTTTAGCACCTTTTTTGTCCTATATGCCTGGAATTTCAAAGACGGCATGGACGTTGTCCCTGCATTCAAACGCCTGTGCGCGCTGGTGGGCAATCTAAACAATTCCGCCACCAACCGTTTCCCGCAACAAAAAGCCAGCGTGGTGCTGGGCATCAGCCACGGCGCATGGCAACGCTTGGACTTGCCGCAGCCGTTGCCGCGCGAGTTAGCCGAATTTGCCCCCATCAAAGGTGCGAAACACACCGCCGTTGCCACGCGCGGCGATGTGCATCTGCATTTGCGCGCCGAGCAGCAAAGCGTGTTATACGATATGGCGGCAGTGCTCACCGATTTGCTCACGCCCGCAGCGGACTGCGTGGAAGAAGTGCACGGTTTCCGCTATTGGGATGGGCGTTCCATCTTGGGCTTTGTGGACGGCACGGAAAACCCGCACGACCCCGCCGAGCGTGCGCATTTTGCGATTATTGGCAAGGAAGACGAAGCCTATCAGGGCGGCAGCTATTTGTTTGTGCAAAAATACCTGCACGATATGAACGCATGGCGCAAGCTGCCTGTTGCCGAGCAGGAAAAAGTCATCGGGCGCAGCAAGCAAGACGATATTGAAATGGACGATGATGCCAAGCCCGCCAATTCGCATATTGCGCTGGCGAATGTGGGCGATGAATTTAAGGTGGTGCGCGACAATATGCCGTTTGGACGCGCAGGGGCAAACGAAATGGGCACTTATTTTATCGCCTACGCCCGCACGTTTAGCACGGTGAAAAAGATGCTGGATAATATGTTTATCGGCAACCCTGCGGGCAATTATGACCGCATTTTGGATTTCAGCACCGCGCACACGGGCACGCTGTTTTTTGTGCCGACTATGGATATGTTGGATGAATTTGCTGAGTAACAAAGCAAAACAAACAGCCGCTGATGTTGAGCGGCTGTTTTTTGTGGGCGGGGTAAGGCAGCCTGAAACCTAAAAATGGAACGACGGCGGCTCGCCGACATTTTGTTAACCAACAAGATTATTTTGAATCAACTATTTGGCGACGAGCCGTCGCCGCTCCATTTTAAATTTCAGGCTGCCGCTGGGGGTTTTGCAAAGGTCTCAGCCTGAAACAGCGAAACAGCAAGGGATAAGCCTGATGGTTTATCCCTTTTGTTCTCTGTTTTGTAGATGGTGCAGCAATTTTTCGCCATCGGTGATGCGGCTGAGCGTTTGCACAAAGGTAATGGCGTGTCCGAGTGTGGTTTTGATTTCGCAGGCGGGCAGGGGGTTGTGTTCTAGGGAAATGAAAGGGTTTAGTTGTTGGTAAAACGTTTGGTTGGCGATGCCGAGATGGTCGGTTTGTTGTACGTTGCCATCGGCGCGTCCGTAGGCGACGATGCCGCGTTTTGATGCGTAGAGAAAGACGTAGTCGCCTTGGGCGATGCGGGCGATTTTTTCTTTGTAGCCGTCTTCAAAGGCGGCGGCGACGTGGTTATCCAGCATAAAGCGGTGGTCTTGGGGGTGGCGGGCAAGGTTGGTGTTGAGCAGGAAGTATTGTGGGGTGAACATGGTGGGGCTCGGGGTTATGTTTTGCTGCGGATGATTTGGCGGATGATGAGACGGTTGGGGTTGAGGGCTTGGCGCAGGCGTTCGGAGAGGGGGCGGGGGGTGTGGCAGATTTGGGCGGCGATTTGGGCGGCGCAAAGGGGGGCGGTGGCGAGCCCGCGGCTGCCGTGGGCGGTGTTGGTGTAGGCGTTGGGCAGGTAGGGGCAGGGGGTGGCGATGCGGTAGTTTTTGTCTAGGGCGTAGGCGGCGTAGAGGGTGCGTAGGGCGGTGGGGTCGCTGATTGCGCCGACGGCGGGGAGGTGGTCGTGGCAGTCGCAGCGGGTGGCGGCGTGTCCTTTTTGTGTGAACTTGTTGTACTCGTTTTGGCTTCGCCGAAACTCGCTTCGCTCGTTTTCAGGCTGCCTTTGGGGATGGGTTTGAGTTTCATTGGGATTTGCTGTATTCGTTTTCAGGCTGCCTAAGTGGGCGTGGTTTGGCTCGTTTGAATTTGATTGAAATGCGTTTTGCGCGATTTGGTTTTGTGGAAACTCGTTGCACTCGTTTTCAGGCTGCCTTTGGGTTTTCAGGCTGCCTAAATAGTCGTAGCTTGGTTCGTTTACGTTTCGCCGAAACTCGCTGCATTCGTTTTCAGGCTGCCTAATGGGATGGGCGGCGTAGTAGTCGGCAAACTGTTGGGCGAGATAGGGGGAAAGTTGGGCAAGGGCTTGGCGGTTGCTGGCTTCGTCTTCGGCGTGCCAATCTCGGCTGGGGTTGTTGGGGGCGAAGGTGGCGCCGTAGCAATGTTCGCCTTGCCATGCGGGGGAGATGTAGGAGGCGGCGGATAGGGCGGTTTTCAGTTTCAGGCTGCCTTGGGTGGCGGGGGCGATGCTGGTTTGCCCGCGGATGATTTGGAAGGGGTAGTGTTGGATGATGGGGGTGTGGGCGTTGTCTGCGCCTGTGCAGAAGACGATGTGGCTGCCTGAAAAGATGCCGCTGGGGGTGTGGACGTGCCATTGCGCGCCGCTGTGGTGGATGCTTTGGGCGGGGGTGTGGCGGTGGAGCGTGATGTTGGGGTGGCGCAGCAGGGCGTGGATAAGCGCGGGCGGGTTGAGCCATGCGCCTTGTTGCCAATATAGCCCGCTTTGGGCGATGGGGATGCCTGCGATTTGGCTGGCTTGGGCGGCTGAGACGGGGCGGTAGAGGTGTTGATAGTGTTGGTTTTGGGCGAGCTGGGCGTTGCGTTGGGTTTCGCTTTCGTTGTGGTTGAGATGCAGCACGCCGCTTGCGCCCCAGTTTTGCTGTTGCGGGAACAGGCGTTGCAGCAGGCGGCGGGTGTAGCCGTAGCCTGCGAGCAGTAGCTCGGTTTGGGCGGTGAGGTGGGGGGAGATTTTGGCGTAGAGCAGCCCTTGTTGGTTGCCTGATGCGGCTTGGGCGGGGGCGTGGGCTTCCAGCACGGTTACGCGCGCGCCGCGGGTGGCGCATTCGTGGGCGGTGGCTGCGCCTGCGATGCCTGCGCCGATGATGATGACATGGAGCGGGGCTGTTGTATCGGTTTCAGGCTGCCTTGCTGGGGGCTGTTGCCATGCTTGGCGCGGCGGCGCGGGCTGTTGGGCGATGGGTGGGGTGTGCCAAATAATGTGTTCAGGCTGCGGGAAGTGTTCGTGCAGATGGCTGGCGGCGTGGGGTGGCAGCAGCCACAGGTCGGTTTCAGGCTGCCATTGGCGGATGTAGTTCACGGCATCGTGCGCAAGGCAGCGGGTGGCTTCTTGCCATGCTTGGGCGAGGGCTTGCTGTTGCTCGTTTTCAGGCTGCCATTGGGGGATGATGTGGTTGGCGGGCAGGCAGAAAATCAGGTGTTGGCTATCGGGATGGGTGGCGAGGTGGGTTTGGATTTGGGCAAGGCTGGGGATGCTTGCCCATGCGTGGATGGGGTGGGTCATGGCGGAATGTGAAATAAGGCGTGGAAGATTGCGGGGCAATCAGGTAAAGCAAAAGGCAGCCTGAAAGTATGTTTTCAGGCTGCCTTTGGATTATTGGGCGGGGGCGGATGATACGTCGCCTTTTTTGGGCTGACCTTGCAAATATTTCAGCGCTTTTTCGGTGTCGGTGGCGGTGTGTAGCACCGAGGTTTCATCGGCTAGGGTAAACATTTCGTGCGATTTAATCGCATCGCTGTATTGCACAATCGCTTTGGCATACACGCGGTTGGCTTCCGCCATTTGCTTGGCAGCGGGAACCAGTTTTTTCGCAAATTGGGCGGTGCCGCAATCATCCCAATCCAGCAGCACCATTTGGTCGGAAGCATCGGCAATTTTTTCCAATGCAGGGGCAAGGGTTGTCACCAATTCTTTGCCCAACACGGTTTGCAATTTTAAGGCTTGGATTTTCGGCGCGATGTCGGCATACAGCAGGCGTTGCGAGTTATAGAACGATTGATACGCGCTGCAACTGGGCTCAAAGCCTGCTTTGTAGCTCCAATTTTTGGCGTTTTGGCGCACTTCCATATTGCTGATGTTGGAGGCGGCAAAAATATCTTGAATGGCTTGCAAATCGGCGTTTTCTAGGTCGGACAATTTGGCTTTTTTGTCTGCTTTTTTATAACCCCGGTTGGCGGATGAATGTCCGCTGCCCCCGCTGCCGCCGCTGGATACAGGCGCATCTTCCGATTGACCACACGCCGCCAGCAGCCCCACCAATGTCAAAACAAATAGAGTTCGCAAGCTGTTCATAAATTTTCCTTATTTTGTAACGTGCAAAAAGCAATAGAACCATTGTAAAGAAAAAAAATAATCTTTACAAATTATAGTCGTTCCACTTAAGCCTTATACCGCGTTGGCTCGCCTTGCTGTACTACTTGTACTATCTGCGGCTCGCCGCCTTGTCTAAGGCTTAATTGAAACGACTATATTAGAGAAAAAACTGAATACCCTAAACCGCTGGGCAGCCTGAAAACACTAGCTTGCGAGAAACTGCGTTAAAACGTGTAAAATAACCTCTTTTTGCAAAAACGAGACTGCACCATGAACCCTTTGATGACCGATTACCCGCTTTCCACCCAGCCCACGCCCGTGATTGTGGCGTTGGATTTTGCCAACGAAGCCGACACGCTGGCGTTTGTGCGCCGCTTGTCGCCCGATTTGTGCCAGCTCAAAATAGGTAAAGAATTGTTTACCGCTACGGGGCGTTCGTTGGCAGAAAAATTGATAAATCAAGGTTTTAAGCTGTTTTTAGATTTGAAGTATCACGATATTCCCAACACGGTTGCCAGCGCGTGCAAAGTGGCGGCGGAAATGGGCGTGTGGCTGGTGGATATGCACGCATCTGGCGGGCGGCGCATGATGAAAGCGGCGGCGGAAGCGGTGGCAAACTGCACGCATCGCCCCAAATTGATTGGCGTAACCGTGCTCACCAGCATGACGGCGGAGGATTTGCGCGAGATTGGCTTGAACCAGCAGCCTGAAACGCTGGTGTTGCAATGGGCGAAATTGGCGCAGGCATCAGGGTTGGATGGCGTGGTGTGCTCGGCGCAGGAAGCGCATTTGCTGCGGCAGCAGTTGGGCGATGAATTTTTGCTGGTAACGCCCGGTATCCGCTTGGATGTGGCGAATAATGCGGATGACCAGCGGCGCATTATGACCCCGCTGGATGCGCTGAACGCGGGGGCGAGTTATTTGGTGATGGGGCGGCCGATTACGCAGGCGGCCGACCCTGCGGCGGTGTTGCGCGGGATTAACGCGGATGCGGCGGTGTTGATGCGGGGGGAGTAGGGCGGGATAAGCTGATGATGCGCTGTTGCTGTTTTGTTTTGTGTTTCAGGCTGCCTATTGCGCGGATGCAAAGGCAGCCTGAAAACGCCAAATGGTAGGGTGGGCAATTCACTTGCCCACCAAAACGTTAAAACTATCCGCCATGGTGGGCAAGCAAGTTGCCCACCCTACACACTGCTGTTAAGGTTTTGCTAAGGCAGCCTGAAAATCCATCTCATTGTTATCACGAAAGAAATCCGTATGAAAAAATCCTTAACCACCATGCTGCTGCCGCTGCTGCTCACCGCCTGTGGCGTTTCCCTGCCCGACACCATTCACATAGATGCCCGCGCGCCAAGCCACCGCATTGACCGCCCCGAGCGCGGCGCAGAAGGGCTGATTCGCACCGCGCACGGCGAATGCTTGGACATCCACGGCGACGACCACCGCAGCCTAATTCGCTACCGCTGCCACGGGCAGGCGAACCAACTGTTTCGCTGGGATGCGCGCAGCGGCACGATTCGCCAAAACGAGCATTGCTTGGACGTGGCGGGCGGCGAAACCCGCGATGGCAGCCGCGTGATTTTGTTCGCCTGCAACGGTAGGGACAACCAGCGCTGGTATGCGGATGGCGGCCGCATCCGCAGCGCGGCTTCGGGCAAATGCCTTGATGCGACAGGCAGCTATCTGGCGATTCGGGCTTGCGATGGCAGCCGCGAGCAGCGGTTTGATTGGGGCGGGTGGTAAGCGCAAGCGCACGGCTTGCCAGCAAGCCGTAGAAGCGCGGGGACGGTTTTCAGACTGCCCAACATTGCGCCCGCGTTGAGGCAGCCTGAAAGTCAATCTATCCAGCAAAAACCGTTTGGCAGAATACCAAACGGTTTTATGTTTTCAGGCTGCCTTTGAAGCGGTTTTGAGTTGAGACGGCTGTTTAATCATTGACGCAGTGGCGCATTGGCGGCTTGCCGACATCTTGACCAAACAGCACGGTTTATTTCATGTGCTATTGTGGCGATGAGCCGTCGCCGTTCCATTTTATGTTTTCAGGCTGCCTCTGTTTATCCAACAAAGGCAGCCTGAAACGCTAATCGGGCAGTTTAACGGCGTCGCCGCTGTGTTTGGGCTGTTTGTTGAACAGCAAATCCAGATACATTTTGACGCGCGCGCCCAGTTCGCGCACGCGAGTTTTGAAGCCGCCTGCGTAGATTTTGACATCGGGGGCGTTGTAGCCGATGGCGGCGATGCCGTGGGCGCGGGCGATATAGACGGCGCGCTCGTTGTGGAAGGCTTGTGAGACGATGATGTAGCTGCTTTGCCCGAAGATGTTGCGGGCGCGTAGCACGGAATCTAGCGTGCGGATGCCTGCGTAGTCGGGGATGATGCGCTCGGCGGGGATGCCTTGGGCGATTAGGGCGGCTTTCATGGCTTCGGGTTCGTTGTAGCCGTGTTTGCGGTTGTCGCCGCTGACGATGATGTAGCGCACTTTGCCTGCGCGATAAAGCTCGGCGGCGGCTTGGATGCGGAGAGTGAAATAGAGGTTGGTGCGCCCGTCGGCGAGCGTGGGAGAGGTGCCGAGCAGGAGGGCGGCTTTGTGCGCGGGGATTTGCGCGGCGTTGTGGTAGAGATAGGGGGCGGTTTGGCGCTGGGTGTGCCAGTTGGCAAGCAGGACGAGGGTGATGAGTAGGGTGAGCAGGGCGAGGGATAGGATGATGGGGGTTTTCATGGGGTGAGTGTTGTTTGATGGGGTTGGGATGGGTGGGGCAGCCTGAAAACGAGGGGGTGTTTTCAGGCTGCTGATTAGTTTTCAGGCTGCCGATTGGTTTTAGCTTCGCAACTCTGCTGCACTACGCAGGCTGCCGTTAATACATCCATTTTTCTACCACCGCATCACCAAGCCGTTGGCGCAGGATGCTTTCGGCGGCTTCATGACCTTCTTCGGGGTCGTGCGCTTCGGCAAGGCTCAGAATCATCACCGCGTCGAGGTAGTCGCGCACGTCGTCGAAGATTTGAGTGAGGCATTCGCCGGTGTCGTGGTCGAAGTACCAGACTTGCCCTGTCTCGCGGTGGAAACACCAGAGGTTGCCGTTGCCCAGATAGTCGCCGAATGCGATGAGTTGCTCGACAAGGGCGCGGGTGGAGGCAGCTTGCTCGGCGCTCAGGTCTTCAAGGATGTCTTCCAGCCCGGGAAAAGCGTCAAGCAGCGGCTCGATGCGCTCGGGCGGGTTGATGATTTCGGCGAGGTATTCCACGCCGATGTGTTGGTGGTAGGCGCGCAGCATCGGCGGCAGGGGGCAGCCGATGCGCTGTTCGCAGTCGTCCAGCGCGGCACGACTGGCAGGGGTGAAATCGCTGCCGTTAAGGTAGGCGCGGACGCATTGCATCCACCATTGGATGCGCGCTTCGTCGTCGGCGAAATCTGTCCATGCCAGCGGCGGCAGGTCTGCGTTGGGCGCGGCTTCGGCGGTTGGGGCAATCAGATGGGCGGCGAGAATGTTGAGCCAGTCGGCTTGGGATGGGGCGGCAGGCAGGTCTTGCCTGATACGTTGCAGCGCGCCGACGGTGAGCCATTGGCGGTAGCCGAGACGAAGGGGCGCATCGGCAGGCTGAACGATAAAGCGGATGGTGGGTGCGAACAGGGCAACAAGGTCGCCGACGCTTTGGGGGCGGAGAACTGCGGCGGCGGTTTCGGGGATAAGGATGGCGCTGTCGGCGGAATGTTCATGTAGGACGGTAGCAAGGGCGGTGAGTTGGCGGTAGGTTTTCATGGTGGATTGGTTTGAACGGATTGGATTGGGGCAGCCTGAAAGGGGGCAACGCGTTTCTACGGCTTGCTTGCAAGCCGTGCGCTGGTTTAAGGGTGCATTTCAGGCTGCCTTGGAGGTTTTGTTTTTGCGTTGTTATTCCGCTGTGGAGGCAGCCTGAAAGCGATTTGCTGATGCGGTATTGGGTGGTGCCCTAAAAAGTATGCTGTACTGCTGTTCCCTCTCCCGCTGGCGGGGGAGGGTTAGG
>CAUVGV010000103.1:0-8326 GCA_963551505.1 uncultured Kingella sp. | reverse complement strand
AATAAAGTTATTTTGGAATTGATTGCCTGGGATGTCAGTACGCGTATCTGTTGTATGCGCCCAATATGCTAAGGCTGCCATACCAGCTGGAGAATATCCAAAATTGGTAATTGCACCTGAACCACCACGGTCATACATCCATGTGCTGCTCCCCCATCCTTCCATATCTAGCACTTGTTTCAGAATTGCACCTGTTTCTAGGGTTGGTACATCAGTAACTTGAGGCGAAACATTAGCAACAACACTACTTCCTTCTGGATTCAGCTTGGGCAAATTGGTATCCGCGTGAGTATTTGTATCGCCAATATAGATAATTGTATTGGGACGACACATGGGTTCTTTGCTGGTTGCAGTGAAATCGCTTTTTAATGGATCTTCCCAGTCATAAATAGCAGGAAAGCCATCTAGCTCATCAGTAGTTAGAGTCCTATTTAATTTATAGACAGAAGAGTTTATACCTTGCGAACCAATTCTCAAATAACGCATGGCTGTGTAATATAATTCAGCGGCCGGATCATAAATTTTATAACCAGATTTATCACCAAATTTATTTAAATAGTTAATTACGCCACTATTACCTTCCACTGCGCGCTCTGGATTAGGGAACAATTTACCCGTATTTGTATCCCATTCTGGGTTAGGCACAGAAGCAGAACCCGATGTTGGTTGGGTTAAATATTTCATTCTGCTGCGTAATACGCCACCATCTACACCAGTTGTTCCTGGGATATTAAGGTAACCTAAAGTGGCAACACGAGTTCCCGTTCTTGCATACTGTTGTAATAGACCTTCAGGTTTTTTGGCGCGACCATAATCAACACAAACATCTTTATCTACACCAGTAGCAGAATCGCATACCTGCACAACAACAGGCATTTGGTTGAGTATTGTGCTCGATACGGCACGATATGAATCTGCCTTATCTCTTAAATTATTAACCAATTTTCTTAAATCAGCATTGCTTGGATTGGGTGTAATGGCATTAACATCTAACCAAGCGAATTCAGTTACTCCCCTAACTTTAATCGCACGGGCAGGTACAGTAGTAAATCCTATATTAAAAAAATATAGATTCCCATCTGCAAACGTAGCAGAACTGTCTACTAAATCATTAGTTAGTCTTCTAGGGGTATTTCCAACAACAATAAGTTTAAACCCTGCTGCTCTTGGAGCGCCTGCAACATTCACTTTTGAAATAGAATCTTGCATAACTAAATCAATAATAGCAGCGGGAAATAGTTGTTTTAAGAAAGCAACATCAGGATTGCCCCATGGTTGCTCTATACCTCGGATAATCAAACGGTTACCAGTATTGGAGTTTTGTCCATTTGGGAATACATTAGCTCGGCGCAAAAATGTTGCTGTGTCAGTATCTCCAAGAGAATATGCTGCACTATCATTGCTTGTGCCAAAGGCGCGATTGCCACCTGTCATTGTATTGCGGAAAATATCTAGAGCAGACATAGTAAGCCAGTTCATAATATTTCCACTAAATTCTGTTCCAGAGGAGCAGGTACCATTAGCAGCGGCTGATGAAGTGGCTTTAAAATACCCGCCATTGCCAGAGGCATTTGCTATATATGTATAGCATTTTGAGTTATCAAAATAGCCATGATATTTGCGAGAAAAGTGTCCTTTGTTTTTATACAAAATTGGATAATCTTTATGGAGCGTCCCACTAAATTCATTTGCAGAATATGCAGCACCCGCAGTTGGGAACTCTACGGATAGTGCCAGCGTGATATTAGGAGAGTATTTTGCTGCAACACCAGCCAACGGAGCTTGGCTTGGCGTGATTTTAGGGGCAGCAAAAGCCACAGCGGGTATAAGCATAATAGAAGATGTAATTAAATTTAACTTAAAACCACATCTTTTATTTATATTTTTTACATTTTTAATAGACATAATACTGTATCCTATTATATTTATGGTTGTAAAAACGAAAGGTTATTTAAAATAAGCAATTTTTGTGCAAATAACGTATTGTAGTTTTTAGGCAAAAAAAATAGCACGTTCGGCGGGGAACGTGCTGGGAAATTATTCTTTGGAGATATGCTAAATTGCGTTTAACTGTGCAAGATGGGCGTATTCTAGCTAACAATTTTTGTTTTGGCAAGAAAAAGCGACAAAATTTGTCATATTTTTATTTTGGCAGTCTGAAATTTAGTTGCCAGTTTTGTTTGAGCTTGATTTGTTGTTTAAAATCATTGTGTTATTTATTTCCCAGGCTGCTGGGTTAGGTTTTGTTAAAATGTGCGCTTTTTTGATGATTGCGGGAATTTTATGTTTCGTTGTTTCTTTTTGAATCGGAAGTGGCAGGGGTGGGCTTGGGCTGGGACGGCAGTGATTTTGGCAGCGATTTGGTTTAAGGTGGAATTGGATGTTCAGATTAATGAGTGGTTTGGGGTGTTTTATGATGGGATTCAGGATATTTTGAAGTCGCCTAATTCGGTTACGTTTCCGCAGTTTTTGGCTCGGTTGTTGGTGTTTGCGAAAATTGCGGGGGTGTCGATTGTGCTGACGATTTTGTTGGATTTTTTTAGCAAGCATTACATTTTTCGTTGGCGTTCGGCGATGACGGAATATTATGAGGCAAATTGGTATGGGCTGCGGCAGGTGGAGGGGGCTTCGCAGCGGATTCAGGAGGATACGATGCGTTTTGCGCGAACGATGGAGGCTTTGGGGGAGAGTTTTATTCGGGCGGTTTTGACTTTGGTGGCGTTTTTGCCGCTTTTGTGGACGTTGAGTGAGAAGGTTACGGTGTTGCCTTGGGTGGGGCGTGTGCCGCATTCGTTGGTGTTTGTGGCGTTGGTGTTTTCTATTGTGGGGACGGTGGTTTTGGCGGCGGTGGGGGTGAAGCTGCCAGGGTTGGAATATAACAATCAGCGGGTGGAGGCGGCGTATCGTAAGGAGTTGGTGTTGGGGGAGGATGATGCGGAGAGGGCGCAGCCTGAAAATTTGCGTGTTTTGTTTGGGGCGGTGCGGCGGAATAATTTTGTGTTGTATGCGCATTATTTGTATTTTGATTTGGTGCGCTAGTCTTATTTGCAGTTTGCGGTGGTGGTGCCTTATATGGCGTTGGGCCCGAGTTTGATTGCGGGGGCGTTGTCGCTGGGGGTGTTGCAGCAGGTGGTGCGGGCGTTTGGGAAGGTGCAGGATGCGTTTCAGTTTTTGGTGCAGTCGTGGACGACGATTGTGGAGTTGATGTCTATTTATAAGCGGTTGCGGGAATTTGAGCGGCAGATTGTGGTTAATCAGGGAAATGGTGTGGTTGCCATGGTTTCAGGCTGCCTGAATGGGATTGGAAGTAATCGGAAGATGGGGATTGGATTGCGGCGTAGGGTTATGGTGCGACAGGCTATACGAACGAGAATGATGCGATAGTTTATTTTGCTGGATTTTGTTTTCAGGCTGCCTTATTGAGTTGAGGTAATAGGCAGCCTGAAAAGGGGGTGATGATAAAAGCACGCTTGGGGGCGTGCTTTTTTGGTTACCACATCATTCTTTGGGGGTTGTCGTTATACCAGTGGTCGCGGTATGGGCGGCGGTTGTCGTCGCGCCAGTCTCGGCGGTCGCGCCAGTCGCGTTGGTCTCGATAATCGCGGCGGTCGTAGTCGTTGCGGTAGCGGCGGTAGTCGTCGTAATTGCGGATGCGTTCTACGCGGGCGTTGCGCGATGGGCGGTAGTCGCGGGGGAGGCGGTTGTAGTCGCGGTCGTAGTAGTGGTTATCGCTGGTGTTGAAGAAGAGTAGGCTGGCTACGCCGATGGTGGCAGCTGTGGCGGCAGCGTTGGTGAGTGGGTCGTCGGAGATGGTGCAGCCTGAAAGTGCGCCTGCGAGGATGCTGGTGGCGAGAATTGCGCTGATGTTGCGTTGCCATTTGTTGTGTTGTGCCATGGTGTTTCCTTTGTTGGCGGTTGAAATGGGCGGTATTGTGGCAAGCGGTGGGGATGGGTGTATAGCGGGTTTGTGCAAAGTTGGGTGGGTGAATGTTAGGCAGCCTGAAAATGTGTTAAGTTGGCTTGGGGGCAAGTGGGATATGCGCGAAAGGGTTGGGCTTGGCGCGAGGGGGTAAACGTGTTTTCAGGCTGCCTTGATGGGGTGGCGATTGCTGGATTTTTTGCCTATATATAATGTGTCGCGTTTTGGCGTTGCCAAAAGGTGTTGGATTCGTTTTCAGGCTGCCTTAGGAGAGGCTATGGATGGTGTTTTGTTGGGTTTGATTTTGGCGGGCTTTGCGGCGGGATTGATGGATGCGGCGGTGGGCGGCGGGGGATTGTTGCAAATTCCTGCGCTGTTTGGTTTGTTGCCGAGCAGCACGCCTGTGCCATCGGTGTTGGGCGTGAACAAGTTTGCTTCGTTTTCGGGTACGGCGATGGCGGCGGGGCAGTTTGTGCGGCGTGTGCGCGTGCCGTGGCGAATGTTGTTGCCTGCGGCGGTGTTGGCGTTTGCGGCTTCGTTTTTGGGGGCGAAATTGTCGGCGCTGGTGCCTGTGCAATATATGAAGCCTGCGATGTTGGCGGTGATGCTGGCGATGCTGGTGTACACGTTTTGCAAGAAAGATTTGGGGCAGATGGTGCGCGATGCGGCTTTAACGCAGCGCGAGTATGCCATTGGCTTGGCAACGGGGGCGGCGATTGGTTTGTATGACGGCATTTTGGGGCCGGGCACGGGCAGTTTGCTGGCGTTTGTGTTTGTGCGCTTTTTTGCGTATGACTTTTTAACGGCAACGGCTTCGGCAAAGGTAATTAACTTGACCACCAATTTGGCGGCGTTAAGTTTTTTTGTGCCAAATGGGCATATTGTGTGGACTTGGGCGTTGCCGTTGGCGGCGGCGAATTTTTGCGGCGGATTTGTCGGCTCTTGGCTGGCGATGCGCGGGGGGACGAAGTTTTTGCGCGTGGGGTTTATGCTTGCGCTGGCGGTGCTGATGGGGAAATTTGGCTGGGATATTTGGATGAATGGGTAGGCAGCCTGAAAGTGAGTGAACAAAAACGATTTGAAGCCATCCGCCAAATGGTGCGCGATTGGATAACGCAAAACCGCGCGGCATTGGCTGAACAAGGTGGCGAGCTGGAGGAACGCGAGGGCGGATGGCGCGGCGTTTTATGCGTTAGATTGCATCATGCCGCATGGCGTGGCGCGGATAATGGTAACCATGCCTGCGTTTCATCCGTTTCGGTTTATCAGCATGGAAGCGTTAAGCATGGCAACGGGCGAGAATGTGTTTAATTGGCACGATGGTTATCAGCGTGTAACCCACGATGTGATTGCGACTGCGCTGCGCCATTTGCAAGAGATTTTGTTGGCAACGAAAAAGGCAGCCTGAAAACGGAAAAATGGTTTTAGCTTCGCAACTCCGCTTCGCTACGCAGGCTGCCTTTTAAGCGCAATGTAAACAGCAAAAGAAAGGGGCAACCTGCGCGGTTGCCCAAAAAAACTTGATAAAGGAAAGGATACATCAAAATGAAAAACTGTTTGAATATTATATATCTTTTTTTGTTACTGTTCAACCCTGATGCCCGAAATTGTTGTTTTATTACCCGCAATCGTGTTTGCGGTTAAAAATGAATTCGCCAAATTCGCGCAGCAACCGCAGCAAGATGCCACGCCCAATTGGTCTTTCAAATCGGTTAAAGAAGATGCGCCTGCGGCAACGGCTTCTTTGATTTTGTGGTCGGTAATGGCGTTACAGATGCAAACGTACATGGTGTGTCTCCTAAGATTGAGTGATAACCACTCTTAACATTATTGCGCGAATGATAATGTTGTTCATTTTGGTTTGCAAGCGGTAAATTTATGAAAAATAATGTGCAACCAAAATACAACAATCGTTGCGCCATCGCTCCCTTGTAAGCAGCCTGAAAAACGCCCTACAATCGCGTTCCTTTTGTTTTCAGGCTGCCTGATGCCTACTTTGAATTAAGCATCCACGCCGCCGCGCCATCATCATCATGCACTTCTCATCCGAAAACCCATCCCAATCCCTGTTAAACAACCTCAACCCCGAGCAGCTTGCCGCCGTAACTTATCCGCCGCAATCCGCGCTGGTGTTGGCAGGCGCAGGCAGCGGCAAAACCCGTGTGCTGACAACACGCATCGCATGGTTGCTGCAAAACCAAATGGCGAGCGTGCACAGCATTTTGGCGGTAACGTTTACCAACAAAGCTGCCAAAGAAATGCAAACACGGCTGGGCGCGATGCTGCCGCTTAATTTGCGCGCCATGTGGTTGGGCACGTTTCACGGTTTGTGCCACCGCTTTTTGCGTTTGCATTACCGCGAAGCAGGCTTGCCGCAAACCTTCCAAATTTTAGACAGCAGCGACCAGCTCTCGCTGATTAAACGCTTGCTCAAACAGCTCAACATCGCCGAAGAAAGCCTTGCCCCGCGCGTGTTGCAAGGCTTTATCAACGCGCAAAAAGAAGCGGGCTTGCGCGCAGGCAGCCTGAACGCGCCCGACCCGCATTTGCAACGGCTCATCCTGTGCTACGCCGAATACGAAAAGCAATGCCAACAAGAAAGCGTGGTGGATTTTGCCGAGCTGATGCTGCGCAGCTACGAAGTGCTCAACGCCAACGAAGTGCTGCGCACGCACTACCAAAACCGCTTCAATCACATTTTGGTGGACGAATTTCAAGACACTAACAAGCTGCAATACGCATGGCTCAAACTCATCGCGGGCGAGCAAAGCGCGATTTTTGCCGTGGGCGATGACGACCAATCCATCTATCGTTTTCGCGGCGCAAACGTGGGCAACATGACCGACCTGATGCGCGAATTTCACATCGCCGCCCCCATCAAGCTAGAACGCAACTATCGCTCCGTGGGCAACATTCTTGCCGCTGCCAACGCCGTTATCCAAAACAACAGCGAGCGGCTGGGCAAAAACCTGCGCACCGAAGCCGAAAGCGGCGACAAAATCCGCTATTTTTGCGCCTATAACGACTATGAAGAAGCCCAATTCATCACCGAAGAATGCCGCCATTTGCAGCGCCAAGGCACGCCGCTAGACCAAATCGCCATCCTATACCGCAGCAACGCCCAATCGCGCATTATTGAGCAACAGCTTTTTCAGGCTGCCATACCTTATAGAATATATGGCGGCTTGCGCTTTTACGAACGCCAAGAAATCAAACACGCCCTTGCCTACTTGCGCCTAGCCGTGAACCCCAACGACGACAACGCCCTGCTGCGCGTGATTAACTTCCCCCCGCGCGGTATTGGCACGCGCAGCGTAGAGAACATTCAGGCTGCCGCAGCCGAACAAGGCATCAGCCTATGGCAAGCCGCCTGCGGCATGGGCGCAAAAGCCAGCAAAATCGCCGCCTTCGTGCAACTCATCGACAGCTTCCAACAGCAAATTCCCCATTTCAGGCTGCCTGAAATCCTGCAAACCATCCTGCAAGACAGCGGCTTATACGCGCATTACCAAGCGCAAAAACAAGCCAGCGAACGCGAACGCACCGAAAACCTAGACGAGCTCATCAACGCCGCCGAATACTTCCGCCCCGAAGACAGCCCCTTTGAAACGCAGCCTGAAAACAGCGCAACCAGCCCCGAGTTCCCCATTCTCGCCTTTTTAAGCAACGCCAGCTTAGAAAGCGGCGAAACCCAAGCCAGCGCAGGGCAAGAAGCCGTGCAACTGATGACCGTGCACGCCGCCAAAGGGCTAGAATTTGACAACGTATTTCTCAGCGGCATGGAAGAAGGCCGCTTCCCCAGCGAAATGAGCCTAGCCGAACACGGCGGGCTGCAAGAAGAGCGCAGGCTCATGTATGTCGCCATCACCCGCGCCCGAAAACGCCTATATATAAGCATGGCACAACAACGCCAACTCTACGGCATCACCCAAACCAGCATCGTTTCCCGCTTTATTGACGAAATCCCCAGCGAACTCTTGCACCACCTCTCGCCCGCCCAATCCCCATTAGGCAGCCTGAAAAACTATTCCGACCATGCTGCCCAAAGGCAGCCTGAAACCCCACCCAGCCAAACCCCGCGCGATTACCACGGCTACACGCTCGGCGAAAACGTCCGCCATACCAAATTCGGCACAGGCGTGATTATCGAAGCCATAGATAAGGGCGTAAGCGCACGGCTCACCATCAACTTCGGTGCAAACGGCATCAAAGAGCTGGATACCGCATTTGCCAAGCTGGAAAAGCTGGGATAAGCAGTATTACCGCTTTTCAGGCTGCCTCATCCGTAACAAATTTACATCTACTGCTAAAAACCTGACAAATTCCGTCAGCAAAGTGGCAAAAAAGCACCCAAAATTACCCAAAACGCCACTGCCCAAAAATGTCATAAAAATAAAAATAATGGAA
>CAUVGV010000102.1:0-8454 GCA_963551505.1 uncultured Kingella sp. | reverse complement strand
GCGCGGTGCTGAACGACGGCGACACAGTGGTGCTGATTAAAGATTTTAAAGTGAAAGGCAGCAGAATGGTCATCAAGCAAAGCACAAAAGTGAAAAACATCCGCCTGCAAGAAGGCGACCACGACATTGGCTGCAAAATTGACGGTACGCCGATGAATTTGAAATCGGAATTTGTGAAAAAGGCCTGATATAGTGGATTAAAATAAAAATGAGACAAGGCGGCGAGCCACAAGGCGTACAGATAGTACGTCAAGGCGAATCAACGCCGTATCATTGCGATTTTAATCCACTATAAAACGGGCTTGGAAAAAGTGCAGGCTGCTTTTTCGGTTTCACCCCAAGCAGCCTGAAAGTAGTTTTTTGTTTTCAGGCTGCTTGCCGGATACGGCGCGGATCCCGATAATTGCGCCCGTTCCAAGCGCCGTTATGTTGAATGATGGGGATGATAATCCTCAAATTCCCAAGAAAAAAATCTTAATAAATTTGATAATGACAACTCCCATGTTTCTTTTGAGCAATGTGTCAATATTTTATTAATTTCATTAATAATATCTTTATGACTAAACTGTTCCATTACTAGCGCATTTGACCAAAAAATACCTTCTTTGCTGCAATTATGTGCAATCCATTTGGGTGAGCAAACGCAAAAGGAAAAAATGGATGTCCCTTGCTCACCTTCAACCCCAATCTCTATATCTATCCATTGATGAAAGTTATCAGCAAGCGTAGCTTGTATGGCGTAGGGTGTGTCGCCCTAGCGACGCACGCGGTTTCCGAACTTTAAAGACAGCCTGACAACCAAAGGTCGTCCGAAACCCAGCTTCGGCGAAGCTAAAACGGTATGAGCAGATTTCAGACGGTCTCTCAAAACGGAAAAAAACGCGTGCGTGGCAGAGCCACACGCCCTACTTCGCCGTTGCCATTTGGATTTTCGCTGCGTCTAACTTCATTTCAGGCTGCCTTGGAATGCTGGCACGCGGGCGCGAATGTTTGGGCAGCCTGAAACCATCGCTCGCGCCCCCTACGGCTTGCTGGCAAGCCGTGCGCTGGCTTAAATCATCGGCAGCCTGAAATCTAAAATGGAACGGCAACGGCTCGCCGCCAAATGTCTGATGAAACAGGGCATTGCTGGTTTGCCAAGATGTCGGCGGGCTGCCAACGCTCCATCGGTTGTCGGTTTGGCAAAGGTTTTAGCCCAACATAAAAAAGCAGCCTGAAAACAGTTCTACCCATTTTCAGGCTGCCTTTAAGCGACTTCAATCAATCCAATTTCTTAAAGTGGCGACGGCGTTCCAGCTCGCTCAAATAACGCTTACGCAAGCGGATAGATTGCGGCGTAATCTCCACCAGCTCATCATCGTCAATAAACTCCACTGCGCCTTCCAGCGTCAATTTAATCGGCGGCGTTAAGCGCACCGCTTCGTCCGTGCCGCTGGCGCGAACGTTGGTCAGCTTTTTGCCTTTAAGCGGGTTCACCACCAAATCATTATCGCGGCTGTGGATGCCGATAATCATGCCCTCGTAAATCTTATCGTTGGGCGACACAAACATCCGCCCGCGGTCTTCCAGATTCCACAGCGCATAAGCCACCGCTTCGCCCTGCTCCTGCGACACCAGCACGCCATTGTGGCGGCCTGGCATATCGGGTTTGACGGGGGCGTAGTCGTCAAACACATGGCTCATCAAGCCTGTGCCGCGCGTCAGCGTCATAAATTCGCCTTGGAAACCAATCAAACCGCGCGCGGGGATATGGTATTCCAAGCGGGTGCGCCCGTTGCCATCGCTTTCCATATTAGTCAGCTCGCCACGGCGGCGGCCCAGCTCTTCCATCACCGCGCCTTGGTTTTCATCGGGCACGTCCACGGTTAAATTTTCATACGGCTCGCATTTTTGCCCGTCAATCTCACGGAACACCACGCGCGGCTTGCCCACCGCCAGCTCAAAGCCCTCGCGGCGCATATTTTCCAGCAAAATGGTCAAATGCAATTCGCCGCGCCCCGATACGCGGAACACGTCGGCATCGGCGGTGTCTTCCACGCGCAGGGCAACGTTGGTCAGCAATTCGCGGGTTAAGCGGTCTCGGATTTGGCGCGAAGTAACAAATTTGCCCTCCGTGCCCGCCAGCGGGCTGGTGTTCACCATAAAGTCCATGGTCAAAGTTGGCTCGTCCACGCTCAACATCGGCACGCCCATGGGGTTTTCTTTGTCGCAAATGGTTACGCCGATGCCAATTTCGTCAATGCCAGAAATAATCACAATATCGCCCGCTTCGGCTTCGTCTTGCGGCACGCGCTCCAAGCCTTTGAAGCCAAGCAGTTGATTGATGCGCCCTGTGGCGATTTGTTTATCGTGGTTCATCACGGCAACTTGCATCCCGGGGCGGATTTTGCCGTTCAAAATGCGCCCGATGCCCAAACGACCTGTGTAGTTGTCGTAGTCAAGCTGCGAAATTTGCAGTTGCAAGGGCGCATTGGCATCGCCGCTGGGCGCAGGCGTGTGTTTCAAAATGGTTTCAAACAGCACGCGCATATCGTTTTCCGTGCCGTCTTCTTCCAAGCGCGCAAAGCCGCTTAGCCCCGATGCGTACACGATGGGGAAATCCAATTGCTCATCGCTCGCGCCCAAGCTGTCAAATAATTCAAAGGTTTGGTCAATCACCCAACTAGCGCGGGCGGAAGGTTTGTCAATTTTGTTGATAACCACAATCGGGCGCAAGCCGAGCGCAAGGGCTTTTTTGGTAACGAAGCGGGTTTGCGGCATCGGGCCTTCTTGCGCGTCCACCAGCAGCAGCACGCAGTCCACCATGCCCAGCACGCGCTCCACTTCGCCGCCAAAATCGGCGTGCCCTGGGGTATCGACGATGTTGATGTGGTAGCCGTTGTATTCAATGGCGGTGTTTTTGGCGAGAATGGTGATGCCGCGCTCTTTTTCAAGATCGTTGCTGTCCATCACGCGCTCTTCTATTTGCTGATTGGCGCGGAAGGTGCCTGATTGGCGCAGCAGTTGGTCAACAAGGGTGGTTTTGCCGTGGTCCACGTGGGCGATGATAGCGATGTTGCGGATGTTTTTCATGGCGATGATTTTGCCTTTTGGGTTTTGTACTGGTTTACAAAAACAAAAGCCGCTTGCGGGCGGATGTTTGCGTAAACAAGGGGGTTGAAATAAGAAAACCGCGCATTGTAGCACGATTGGGGTTTTCAGGCTGCCTTTGCGGTGGATAACGGAGGCAGCCTAAAAATGGGATTTGGGGTTTCAGGCTGCCTGTGCAAAATCTGCAAGCGATGGAGTGTTAAAGGCTCGCGGGCATTTTGGTAAACCAGTCGTGCTTTGTTAATAAACAATTTGGCGGCGAGCCGCCGCCGTTCCATTTTGGGTTTCAGGCTGCCTTTGGGCAGAGATAACAGAGGCAGCCTGAAAAGATAAGCCAAACTGTTTTCAGGCTGCCTACCCCCTTGCTAGGCTAAAATTAGCATTCCCCGCCCGATTCTTTTAAAATCGCCGCCTAATTTTTAATTAAAAACAGGTTTTTATAATGAGCACTCATCCACACCCCCACCACAGCCAGCTAATTGCTATTTTATGGAACGTTGCCAACGGCTTGCGCGGCACATACCGCCCGCCGCAATACCGCAAAGTCATGTTGCCCCTAATTGTGCTGGCGCGGTTTGATGCGATTTTGCGCCCGCACACCGAAGCAATGAAAGAATGCTTTGAAAAGGAAAACCCACCAATTCAAGCAAAGCCCAAAGAAGAGCGCGACATTTTGCAAAAAAGACTGGATAAAAAATTAAGTGCCATCGTAGGCAAACGCAAACAAATTCTCTACAACACCAGCGGCTTTAATCTTGCCAAGCTGCTAAACGACCCCGACCACATCGCCGCCAATTTAGTGAAATACATTCAAGGCTTTTCCGCCAAAGCGCAGGATATCTTTGACAAATTTGAATTTGAAAACGAAATCGCCAAGCTCGACGAATCCAACCGCCTCTACATCATTCTCAAAAACTTTATTGGCGATTTGCAATCGCATGGGCTCACGCTCTCGCCCGAAGCCGTTTCCAACACCCAAATGGGCTATATTTTTGAAGAACTCATCCGCAAATTCAACGAACAAGCCAACGAAGAAGCGGGCGACCACTTCACCCCGCGCGAAGTAATTCAACTGATGGTTAACCTGATTTTTGAAGAAGACCAAAAAGAGCTAACCAAATCAGGCGTATACCGCACCATCTACGACCCTGCCTGCGGCACAGGCGGCATGCTCTCCGAAGCCGAAAAATACCTAAAAGAATACAACGCCAACATCCATTTAGGCTTATACGGGCAAGAATACAACGCCGAATCCTACGCCATCTGCTGCGCCGACTTGCTGATTAAAGACGAGCCCGTTGATAACATCATCTACGGCGACACGCTCGGCGTAAACCACGCCAAAAGCAAAGGCAACGGCTTTATTCCCCATGATGGGCTGCCTGAAAACCGCTTTGACTATATGTTTGCCAATCCCCCCTTTGGCGTGGAATGGAAAAACCAAGAAAGCCACATCAAAAACGAATACCAAACCCTTGGCTTTAATGGGCGTTTTGGCGCAGGCTTGCCCCGCATCAACGATGGCTCATTGCTGTTTTTGCAACACATGATCAGCAAAATGAAGCAGCCTGAAAGCCACGCAGGGCAAGGCTCGCGCATTGCCGTAGTATTCAACGGCTCGCCCCTGTTTACTGGCGACGCAGGCAGCGGCGAAAGCAACATCCGCCGCTACATCATTGAACACGACCTGCTAGAAGCCATCATCGCCCTGCCCGACCAACTGTTTTACAACACAGGCATTTACACCTACATCTGGCTTTTATCCAACCACAAAAACTCCGATCGACAAGGCAAAATCCAGCTCATCGATGCCACCCACCATTATCAAAAAATGGCAAAATCCCTTGGCAACAAACGCCACGAGCTCTCAAGCGCGCATATTGCCGACATCACCCAACTCTATGCCCAATTTCAGCAAAACGGCACCAGCAGCCTGATTCACGATGCCAACAACCGCCCCCAAATATGCAGCAAAATCTTCAACAACACCGACTTCGGCAGCCTGAAAATCATCGTTGAACGCCCCCTACGGCTCAATTTCCAAGCCAGCCCCGAACGCATCACACGGCTTGAACAACACCCCGCCTTTACCAACCTAGCCCAAAGCAAAAAAATCAAAGACAGCGCAAAAATCCAAGCAGACGAAGCCGAAGGACAACGCCAACAGCAAGCCATCATCGCCGCACTAAAAAGCCTACCCAACACCCTTTATCAAGACCGCAACGCCTTTATTGCCGCGCTAGATGCCGCCTTAACAACACTAGATTTCAGGCTGCCTGCCCCCGTCAAAAAAGCCATCTTAGAAGCCCTGAGCGAGCGCGACCCGCAAGCCGAAATCTGCCGCGACAGCAAAGGCAACCCCGAGCCCGACAGCACCTTACGCGACAGCGAAACCATACCGCTGCCCCCTCAAACCCCGCTGCCACTCATCTTGGGCTACGACAACGAAACAGGGCTGCCTGAACTCAACAACCAAATGCGCACCGCCATCGCCGACTATATGGCGCGCGAAGTATTGCCGCACGTGCCCGATGCGTGGGTGGACGAGAGCAAAACCAAAATCGGCTACGAAATCCCCATCAACCGCCATTTCTACCAATACCAACCGCCGCGCGAACTGGCAGAAATTACAGCGGAAATCAACGCGCTAGAAGCCGAAATCATGCAAATGTTGGGAGGGTTGTCTTAATGTATCCGCGTTATGAACACTATCAAGATAGCGGCGTGGCATGGTTGGGGGACGTGCCGAGCCATTGGGAAGTTAAGCGGTTGAAGTTTTTGATTACAGAATTAAGAGTTGGTCCTTTTGGAAGTGCAATCAAAATTAGTGATTACGCTGAAAGTGAAAACTTGTTATATAACCAACGCACGGTTTTAGATAATAATTTTTTTGAAAATGTCATTTCAATTACTGATGAAAAATACGTGGAGCTTTGCAGTTTCCAAGTGTATGCAGGAGATTTTTTAATTACGACAAGGGGAACGATTGGTAAGGTAGCTATTGTTCCTAAAAATGCAAGCAAGGGGATTATTCATCCTTGTTTAATCAGATTCAGAATTGATGAATCTCGTATTTTCCCGAGATTGCTTAAAATTATTTTTAATGAAACTGCTTTTTTTCAAGACCAATTAAAATTAAAAAGCAACGCAACGACCATTGATGTGATTTATTCTAATTCATTAAAAGAATTGATTTTACTATTGCCCCCGCTCCCCGAACAAACCGCCATCGCCGCCTTTTTGGATTGCAAACTGGTGCAAATCGATGCACTAATCAGCAAACAAGAAACCCTGCTCGCCAAACTTGCCGAAAAACGCACCGCGCTGATTACCCACGCCGTAACCCGAGGGCTCAACCCCGCCGCCCCGCTTAAACCCAGCGGCGTGGCATGGCTGGGCGAAGTGCCGCAGCATTGGGAAGTGAAGCGGTTGCGGTTTGTTCTTGAAGTCAATCCAGTTAAATCAGAACTAAATCTGCCCGATGAAACAACGGTTTCTTTTATTCCTATGGATGCTGTGAATTTTGATAAAAACCTGACGCTTACCCAAGAAAAAAGCCTTGATGAGGTTTATAAAGGCTACACCTTTTTTCGTGATAACGATGTGCTTTTGGCAAAAATTACACCTTGTTTTGAAAATGGAAAATCGGCAATCGCACAAAATCTGACAAACGGCATCGGTTTTGGCACAACCGAACTGCACGTTTTGAGAGCAAACGGACAATTCAACAACCACTTTTTGTACTATCTACTGAAAACCGATTTGTTTATGAAATTAGGCGAAAGCCAAATGTACGGGGCGGGCGGTCAAAAACGCATATCAGAAGAATTTATTAAAAATTTTTCATTGGGCATTCCCCCACTCGCCGAACAAACCGCCATCGCCCACTATCTAGACACACAAACCGCCCAAATTGATGCCCTCAGCAACAAAATCCGCCAAACCATCGCCCGCCTGCAAGAATACCGCCGCACGCTAATCACGCAGGCGGTTACAGGCAAGATTAAAGTGATAGGGAACACCGATGATCAATACATTACCGATTAATATTGATGATTTGCTCCACCGCCGCACCGTGGAAAGCGAGCGCATTGAATACAAAGCAAGCTGGAATCCTGAAACAGTCCTGCACACGCTGTGTGCCTTTGCCAACGATTTTCACAATCTGGGCGGCGGTTATGTGGTCATCGGCGTGGCGGAAGAAAACGGCAGACCGATACTGCCGCCAGTCGGTGTGCAGCCTGAAACCATTGACCGCATTCAAAAAGAGCTGCTGAATTTGGAAAAAGCCGCCATTTCGCCCGCCTACCATACTTTAACGGGGGTGTATTACATTGGCGGCAAAAAGATTTTGGTGCTGTGGGCAATGGCGGGCGAAATGCGTCCTTACAAATGCAAAGTTTCATTGGGCAAGGACAAACAAGACTGGGCGTACTATATCCGCCGACATTCCAGCACCGTCAAAGCCACGGGGCAGGATGAACACGAATTGCTCAGCCTTGCCAATAAAGTGCCGTTTGATGACCGTTATTGCCAACGTGCTACGTTAAACGATTTGGAGCCGCACTTAATCCGCGAATATTTAGGCGAAGTCAAAAGCGAGTTGGCATTGTATGCGCCTGATTTGTCGGTGGCGGAATTGGGCAGCCGTTTGAACATTATCGGCGGTGTGCAAGAATCCTTATTTCCCAAAAATGTTGGTTTGCTGTTTTTCAACCGTGCGCCGCAACAATTTTTCCCCGCCATGCAAATTGATGTGGTGTATTTCCCCGATGGGGCAGGCGGCGACCGTTTGGAAGAAAAAATCTTTCAAGGGCCGCTCGGCAAAATTACGCAAGACGCGCTGGATTACATCAACAGCCGTTACATCAAAGAAACGGTGGTCAAATCGCCTTTACAGGCGCAGGCGTTACGCTTTTTCAATTTCCCATTTGCGGCGGTGGAAGAAGCGGTAGTCAATGCGGTTTATCACCGCTCTTATGAAGAGCGCGAGCCCATTGAAATCCGTATTGACGGACGCGAACTAACGGTATTGAGCTACCCTGGGCCCGACCGCTCAATCAAACTAACCGACTTGCAACAAGGCAAGGCAGTTAGCCGCCGTTACCGCAACCGCAGAATTGGCGAATTTTTAAAAGAATTGAAATTAACCGAAGGACGCTCAACAGGCATTCCGAAAATTTTGCGCGCCATGCAAGAAAACGGCTCGCCTGAACCGCTGTTTGAAACCGACGATGCCCGCAGCTATTTTTTAATCCGCTTGCCAATCCACACCCGTTTTCAGCTTAGGCCCCAAGTTGTAGATGGTCAGGCTCTTGGGGTGTAGGAGGGGGAGGGCGCGGGGGGGGGGGGGGGGGGGGGGGG
>CAUVGV010000101.1:0-8480 GCA_963551505.1 uncultured Kingella sp. | reverse complement strand
AATTTTGAGAAAACTGTCGCTTTTATCAATACACTGGGCGTGTTTTGCAATGAGTTTTTACTAATATACGACTGGATGCAATTTTTGCCCATAGAGAGACAGCCTAAAATCTGTGTGCAACCTATGGGTATTAAAGACTCACCAAATATTGTCAATTCAGTAATGGCTTATTAAACACGCTATTTGGCTATGAGGCATTACCACTCCATTTTAGATTTCAGGCTGCCTTTGGCTTTACGCAAAAGCAGCCTGAAACACAAGAAATGTCGTCATTCCAGCGCGGGTGGAAATGGCGGAGATTTAACTATTTCTCGTTTCATTTTAGGTTTTGCAAAGATTTCAGCCTGCAAAACACAAAACCCACCTCGCTTACAGCAAGGTGGGTTTATTTACGCTAAATTATTGTTTTTTCGCACCAAATGAGCCAGATAAAGGGCCTTTAAATACGCCACCCAATTCAGCCGCTTGCGGACCGAAGAAATTGCCACGCATTTCGGTATTACCGCTTGTGCCACTAAACGATGCACCAGAGATGTCGCCAGCCAAATTGATTTTTTGACCTGAGCCCATATCAATATCGCCTGTGATTTTTTTGCTACCGAAATCCACATCAAATAATGCACCCATGCTATCTTCCGCTGAAAAAGCGAGAACAGGATGCCCCACAAAAGCGAAGCCTCTGTATGTGGCTGTGCCTGTGGTAGGCATATCGGCAGCAGGGGTAACACTGCCATAAGCAAATGCTTGGCTATTCCAAATCGTTTCACCTGATGGCGTTTTGCCAACATAATCGCCTGCAATACCAAACCGCATATAGCTACTGTATCTATCAGTAGAATTTAGTATAGCTTTTCTTGGCAAGTCTGCATTGTCTTTATAAGTTATAACGCCAGCAATTCTCTCTTTGACATATAATTGTACATTTTCGGTAGTAGGTTGAGCGAGTGTGAGTTCTTTACCATCAACTGTAATTTTTTCAAGATTGCTGCTGTTTACCGCTGCAAATTTATTTAGTTCAGGTGAATTAGGAACAAAACCATAAACAGGGAATAAAACAGCGTTGCCATTGTAGCTAGTTGTTGGAGTGGGGGTTGGGGTTGGAGTCGGGGTAGGGGTAGGTGTTGGAGTTGGAGCAGGATTTGGAGCAGGATTAGGTGCTGGGTTTGGAGCAGGATTAGGTGCTGGGTTTGGAGCAGGATTAGGTGCTGGATTTGGAGCAGGATTAGGTGCTGGGTTTGGAGTTGGCGCAGGTGGAGTCGGTCTTACATTATTTGAACCCGCACCAATCGTGCCACCATAACTCGCGCCTGAACCACCGCTGCTGCACGCGGTTAAGCCAAACAATGCGGCACAAGCCAATACGGTTAATTTCATTTTCATAGAATTGTCCTTTTCATCAAGTTTTAAAACGTGTTTTTAGCCGAAACGGCTGAGGCGGTATGATAACAATTTTTTACAAATAAGCAAGTTGTTGTCTTTGCTTTTAATCAGAAAATCAACGGAAACAATGTGTTGCAGCGATGAGAAATGGGGATTGAGGCAAGCCGAGCGGTTTGCTTTTCTTTAAGGCAGCCTGAAATCTAAAAATGAAGCGGCGATGGTTTGTTGCTTAATGGCGTGTAATAGGTTGATGAGTTGGCAATGTTGCGAGGCTGGGTGCGGCATTGGTTGCTGGTTTGCCAAAGTTTCAGGCTGCCTATTGGCGTGGGGCAAATGGTTCAAGCTGCGCTGTGTTTTGTTTAGCAAAAGGCAGCCTGAAAACGTGTGAAAATGCGTTTTCAGGCTGCCTTTGTTACCAAAAAATAGGGCGGAATGGCGAGCGATAAAATGGGCGGGGGAAGAACCAGTCATCGTCGTCGTAAAACATTTCTATGCGTTCTAGCCGCCGCTGGGCAAGGTGGTTTTGCCATGCCATTTTGTAGCAGGCTTGGAACATGGTGTTGTTAATTTTGGCTTGATAGCGTTGTTCAAAATCGCGCTTGGCTTGTGCGCTGGGGTAGCTGCGCTGTTCGTATTGTTCGCGCATCAGCGCGGCGGTGTCGGCATCGCATTGGCTGGCGAGGTGGACTTGCAGAGCTTGTTGCGCACGCTGTTGCGCGGCGGCGCGGGCGGCTTGTTGCTCTGGGGTGAGGGCGCAGGCGGTGAGCGTGAGGGCGAGCAAAGCGGGCGCGGCGATTTTGGCAAACATGGCAAACTCCTGTGTTGATGCGGTTTCAGGCTGCCTATTATTTCACAATTCGGGCGGAGAAGGCAGCCTGAAACGGCATTGCGTTTTTGCTTCGCGCAAGCGCGTAACTGTGTTTTCAGGCTGCCTATTCGCGGGCAAACTGCGCCGCTGGGGCAGCCTGAAAATCGGCAATCAAGCGCAGCAATTCGGCGCGGCTGGTAGGATAAAGCCGCGTTTCGTTTTCCACGAAGCCGAATGTTTCGTTCACATCCAGCAGGGTTAAAACGAAGCATTGGGCGTTGTGGTCGTACACGGCATCAAAAAGATAGCGGGCATCGGGCGATGCGCCTGCGATAAGCTGCGGCTGGCTGTATGCGGCGAAATTGGCGGCGTTTGGCTCGTCGCTTGGCAGGCGGGAAGTGATGTGCCAAGTGTTCATGCGCGCTCCAAGATGTAGAGCGTGGTGATTTCGCAGCTGCGGGCAAAAGCGAGCGGGTCGCTGCGGTCGCTGGCTTTGCGATGCTGCGGCATGGTTTTCAGGCTGCCTGTTGTGCGCCAGCCGTATTGCGCGAACCAGTTTGCCAAGTCGTGTTCGCCGCGCAAGCCGAGCAGCTCGGCAAGGTTGGACATCACCAGCCACACTTGCCCGCCCTGCGCCAAATGCGCCGCCGCGCCGCGCAAAAAGGCGTGCAACATGGCATGTTTGGGGTCGTATAGCGCGGTTTCCACGGCGGAAGTGGGCTTGGCGGGCAGCCACGGCGGGTTGCAAACGATTAAATCTGCCGTGTGTTCGCCAAACAAATCTTGTTGCAATACGTTGATTTGTCGCGAAAAACCTAGCCAAGCGATATTGGCTTGGGCGCAGGCGACGGCGCGGGGATTGGTGTCGGTGGCGATGATATTTTCCACGCCACGCCGGGCGAGCAAGGCGGCAATCACGCCGCTGCCCGTGCCCACATCCAGCGCGGTGCGGGCGTTTGCGGGCAGCTTGGCTTGGGCAATCAGCGATAAATATTCGCCGCGAATGGGCGAAAACACGCCAAACGGCACATGAATCGCGCCGCCCAATTCGGGAATGGTTACGCCTTTTTTATGCCACTCGTGTGCGCCGATAAAGCCGAGCAGTTGCGCCAGCGGTAAAACAAAAGGCTCTGTGTTTTCAACGCCATACACATCGCGCAAGGCAGCCTGAACGTTGGGCGCACGCGGCAAATCCAGCGCGAAGCCCGCGCTGATTTCCACGCACAAAGCATTCGCCAAACGGCTGGCTTGCGATTGGGCGAGGCGGTGTTGGTGAAACGCGATGGCGGGGTCGGCGTTTGCCGTGGCTTCGGCTTGGGGCTTGGGCTTCACGCGCTTTTTGATTGCCGCCAGCACTTGCTTGGCGTTGTGATAATCGCCGCGCCACACGGTGGCGATGCTTTGCCGGGCAGCCTGAATGATGCGGCTGGCGGAGGCTTCGGCGACGAAGACAAAATCGCGCGGCGGGGATTGGGTGGATTCGTTGCGGTAGTTCATGGGGTTGAGCGTAACCAAGGCAGCCTGAAATTATCGGGCAAGGCGTTTTTCTAGCGCATCGGCGCGGTCGGCGGTCATTTTGAGCATCACGCCATAGCCATTGGTGGCGGGGCCTTCAAATTCTTTATCGCTATCGGCTTTGCGTTTGTTCAGCCAACGCGCTTGTTCGCGTTTGAGCTGGGCTTTTTGCGCAGGTTTTCTGGCATTGAGCTTGGCTAGCGCGGCATTCATGCGTTTTTCTTGGCGTGAAATCTCGTCTTGATAGCAGCCTTGTGCATCAAAATCGGCAAGAATGCCGTTGTTGGCTTGCTCGGCGGCGTTAAAGCATTGTGTCATTTTGGGGTAGTCGCGTGGGTCGTATTCAGACTCGGCGGCGGGCGTGTTTGCTTGTGCGCTGCCTGCTATCAAGGCAAAAACTAGGGCGATGGTGGCGCGTTTTTTCATGTTGACAATCCTGTGGTTTGGGGATGTGGGATGGTTTTCAGGCTGCCTTAGAGTTGGACAACATAGGCAGCCTGAAACGCTATTTAGCAAGGCGTTTTTCTAGCGCATCGGCGCGTTTTTCCGTCATATCCAGCACCAAGCCTGAGCCGTTAAGCAAGTCCATTGTGCCGCCTGTTCTGGTGTATTCTTTTTTGGCGGCACGTTTCATTTTTTGCTGCCATTGGGCTTGTTCGCGTTTAATTTGGGTGGCTTTTTTGGGATTTTGGGCGATGAGCTTGGCTAGGGCGGCGTGCATACGGACTTCTTGGCGGTCAATCTCGGCATTGGTGCAATCCAGCAGGGCGGCGGCTAATGCGGCGGTGAGCACAGTAAAACGGCGAGCATGGGGGCGGAACGGGGCATGGTTTATCCTTTGCGGCGAGGTTGAAAAGGGGGGCGGGAACGGCATGGGGTTTTAGGCTGCCTTGATGGTGGGTATTGAGCCGCCCTGCTCTGCTGTTGCGCGTGGGCAAGAATAAGCAGTGGTTTGGTGTTTTCAGGCTGCCTAAATTATCAATTTAATCAACAAGGTAAACACCAACAGGGCAACAAGCGCGATGCCTGTATAAAGCGCGAGTTTGCGCCATTGTTCGGCGAAGATGCCGTCGTCTTCCTCTTGCGGCAGAAACGGCACGTTTTCGGGCATGATTAGGATGTCGTCTTCCACAGTTTCGGTGCTGCCGCTGCGCAGCAGTTGCACGTCTAGCCAATGGTTGATTTTGCGGTATTGCGGGGCGGGGTCGGTGTGGGGCAATGCGCCCAGCGCGGTTAGCCCTTTGATGCGCTGCTCGGCGATGGGGCTGCCTTGCTCTTGCGCGGCGAGGAATTTGGCTTTGGCGGCGTATTTCATGGCGGCGGGGTTGTCGTAGAAACGGCGCAGGGCTTGTTCTATGCGCTTGGGGTCGGTTTTGGGCATTTCAGCGTGCCATTTTTCTACATCGGTTTGGATTTCGTCGCCGATTAAATCGCGGGCGGCAAGCGGCGCGGCAACCAGCAATTCTGCCCATAAATGGTTGGCGCGCCAGTCTTTTCTGCTGGCGGCAAAGCGCAAATAATGCGCGGTTTTTTGCAACGAAGATTCGGTGTGAATGCCTTGGCTGTATAGATAGGCGAGGTACAGCGCGGCGGTGGTGTTGCCCTGCTCGGTGAATTGTTGCAACACTGCAAACAATTTTTCGCATTGCGCGGGGCTGAGCTTGGCGTGGATGGCGGCGGCGATTTTGGGCAGCGTGGTTTGTTGCAGCGCGGCGGCGTAGGCTTCGTTTTGCCAATCGGCCAGCAGCGGGGTTAAATCGGCAAGGCGCAGCTGCGCGTATTTTTGCACGCTTTCGCCGTAGTTGCTTTTGCCTTTGCTGCGCAGCTGCTCGGCGCAATCGCGGATTTGGATTTCGGTGGGGCGTTTTTCTAGTTGGGGTTGGTTGAATTGCATATTGAATATTAACGAATTTTTAAAAGTGTTATTCTAACGTAAAATTTTTGAGGTAGTTTGAAAACATTTGAGGCAGCCTGAAAACGGTTCTACCCATTTTTAGGCTGCCTTTTGTAACCCAACTGCTGCTTACCGCAGCCACACCAACGGATTCATCACCTTATTGCGATAGCGCAGTTCCAAATACAAGCCTTGCTCGCCTGCGGGCAGCGTGCCGCTGGTGGCGATGTTTTGCCCTGCGCCCACGCGGCTGCCGTTGCCGGCGTGGATGCTGGATAAGCCTGCGTACACCGACATATAGCCATTGCCGTGGTCAATAATCATCATGTTGCCGTAGCCTGCTTGGTTGGCGGCGTAAACAACGGTGCCTGCGGCGATGCTGCGCACGGCGGTGGGGGCGGTGGCGATAAAGATGCCGCGCCATGTGCCACCACTGGGGCGGGCTGTACCAAAGCGTCCGATGATATTGCCCGATGCGGGCATGATGCCGCGCAGGGGTTTTTGTGGGGCGGCTTCGGCGCGTTGGGGTTCGCTGCGCTGGGCTGGCTCGGGGCGGAGGTTTAAGTCTTCGCGGGTGAGCGTGGATTGGGGGGCTTTGCTGCGCTGGTTGGCAGCTTGGGCGCGTTTGCGGGCTTCTTGCGCGCGCTGTTCGGCTTCGGCTTTGCGCTGGGCGTTTTGCTTGGCGACGATGTTGGCAATCACTTGGTTGAGTTGGCGTTCGTTGGCTTGCAGTTGGGCAAGTTTTTGGCGGCGGGCGTTGATGTCTTTGCTTAATTGGCTGCTGTTGGCTTGGGCTTGGCTTTGGGTTTGCCCGAGTTTTTTGAGTTTTTGCCGTTGCTGGGCGGTGAGTTGTTCTATGCGTTTGAGCTCAGTGTTGATGGCTTGCTCTTGGGTGTTGAGCTCGGTTTGCTGTTGCACCAGTTTGTCGATTAGGGTTTTGTTGGCTTGGTTGATGTGGCGGGTGTAGGTGAGAAAGCGGCTTTTTTGGTTGGCATCGCTGCTTTTAAGCAGCAGGGCTACGGCGGCGGGCTGGGGGTTTTTGTAGTTGTTGGCAAGCAGTTGGGCAACTTGGGCTTTGGTGTTGCTGATGTTGGTTTGCAGCTGGGATAGGGTGGCTTGCAGGGCGGTAAGTTTTTGCCATTCGGCTTGCTCTCGCTGGGTAAGCTCGTTGAGCTCGCGGCGGGCTTTGGCGATAGCGATTTGGGTTTCGCGCAGGATTTGCGCGGCGCGGCGTTGCGCGGCTTGCTTGGCGGCGAGGTCTTTTTGCGTGGCGGCGATGGCATCGCGCACGGTGTCAAGCTGGGCATTGGCAGGAGTTGCATTGGCTGCGGGGGCTTCGTTAGCGGCGGGGGCGGTGTGCGGGGCGAGCAGGGCGAGGGTAATCAACAGGGCGGTGGGGGTTTTCATGGGGCGTGTGTTAAGCGTTTGAAAATGGGGGATTATAGTGAGTTTCAGGCTGCCTTGATAGCGTGGAAGGGGTTTCAGGCTGCCTTTGGGGCGTGGCAATAGGCAGCCTGAAAGCCGTATCAGTCTGCAAGAATGCCAGCAGCTTGCCTACCACGATGCTCGCAGCTTCGTTATCCCAAACGGCGCAGCCTAGCGGCTCAAATAACATGGCTTGCTTGCTCGAATGCGGTGGGCATGATTTACCATCCCGCTTATCCGCCTGCAATAGGCAGCCTGAAAATAGTGTGAACCTGATTTAAATGATTACAGCGTTGGTTTGTGTGCTTGACGAAATGGTTTATTGCCCAATCGCTGATTGAAACAAAGCCCATTGCGCTTGGCAACGCCGCAACGCTTCGTAGACCGCACCAACATCAATCCCCCCGTTTCCCGTATAATTCGCCCTTTTTTCAACCCCTTTCAGGCAGCCTGAAAACCATTTTCATCCATTTTCCGCCATTATGAAACCCTCCATCCAAGCCAAACTACAAAACCTCGCCCACCGCCTAGAAGAAGTAACCGCCCTGCTCGGCTCGCCCGAAGCCACCGCCGATATGGACAACTACCGCCGTCTCAACCAAGAACACGCCGAGCTCACCCCCATCGTGGAAACCTACCACGCCTACACCCAAGCGCAAAGCGACCTAACCGACGCGCAAGAAATGCTGTCCGACCCCGAAATGAAAGACTTCGCAGCCGAAGAAATAGAAGCCGCCAAAGCCAAAATAGACGAGCTGGATTTGGAACTACAAAAGCTCCTGCTGCCCAAAGATGCCGACGACGACAAAAACATCTTCATAGAAATCCGCGCAGGCACAGGCGGCGACGAAGCCGCCCTGTTTGCAGGCGACTTGCTGCGTATGTACACCCGCTACGCCGAGCGCAACCGCTGGCAAACCGAAATCGTCTCCGCCAGCGAAAGCGACCTAGGCGGCTACAAAGAAGTCATCGTCCGCCTAATCGGCTTGGGCGCGTACAGCAAACTCAAATTTGAAAGCGGCGGCCACCGCGTGCAGCGCGTGCCCGCCACCGAAAGCCAAGGGCGCATACACACCTCCGCCTGCACCGTCGCCGTGATGCCCGAAGCTGATGAACTCGCCAAAATAGAATTAAACGACAAAGACCTACGCATAGACACCTTCCGCGCATCAGGCGCAGGCGGGCAACACATCAACAAAACCGACTCCGCCGTGCGCATCACCCACCTGCCCACAGGCTTAGTGGTGGAATGCCAAGATGGGCGCAGCCAACACACCAACAAAGAAAAAGCTCTAAAAGTGCTCGCCGCGCGGCTCAACGACATTCAAAAACGCGAAGCCCACGCCAAAGAAGCCGCCGAACGCAAATCGCTCATCGGCAGCGGCGATAGAAGCGAGCGCATTCGCACCTACAACTACCCGCAAGGCCGCGTAACCGACCACCGCATCAACCTCACCC
>CAUVGV010000100.1:0-8659 GCA_963551505.1 uncultured Kingella sp. | reverse complement strand
CAAAAAATAAACCATGCCTAAGGCAGCCTGAAAACGATGTTTCAACGTTTTCAGGCTGCCTTTATAATAAGCCCCGATGTAGTCCCACACACTCAAAAAAGGAAATCCACCATGAGCGAACTCGCCGACCTAGCCCAAGCCCAGCAAGACTACGAAGCCTACACTGCCGCCCAATCTGCGCCCTATCAAAAAATGCTCATCGCCGCGCAACAGCTTGCCGCGCAGCATTATCCCCCCGAAGCCAAAACCCACATCGCCCGCGAACCTGTGTTACAGCATCTGCTTGCCGCCGCCAAAATGGTTGCCGACATGGATTTGCTGCCCGAAGCCGTTGCCGCCACCGTGCTCGCCGAAATTTCCAGCTATCTGCCCAACTGGCAAGAAACCGTGTCCGAGCAATGCGGCAAAACGGTGGTAACGTTGGTGCAAGGCATAGATGAAGTGCAAAAGCTCACCCATTTTGCCAAAGTGGACGCGCTGGCAACGCCCGAAGAGCGCGCCGCGCAAGCCGAAGCCATGCGCAAAATGCTGCTGGCGATGGTGTCCGATATTCGCGTGGTGCTGATTAAGCTGGCGTTACGCACGCGCACCATGCAGTTTTTAGGGCAAACGCCCGATAGCCCCGAAAAACGCGCCGTTGCCAAAGAAACGCTGGATATTTTCGCCCCGCTTGCCAACCGCTTGGGCGTGTGGCAGCTCAAATGGCAGCTTGAAGACTTGGGCTTTCGCCATCAAAACCCCGAAGAATACAAACGCATCGCCAAGCTCTTGGAAGACAAGCGCACCGAACGCTTGGAATACATCGCCCATTTTCTCAACATCATCCGCAGCGAAATGGACAAAGTGGGCATCCAATACGATGTGGCGGGGCGACCCAAACACATCTATTCCATCTACAAAAAAATGGTGAAGAAAAAGCTGGATTTTGAAGGGCTGTACGACATCCGCGCCGTGCGCATTTTGGTGAACACCATCCCCGAATGCTATGCCACGCTCGGCATCATCCACAGCCTATTTCAGCCCATCCCCGGCGAGTTTGACGACTACATCGCCAATCCCAAAGGCAATGGCTATAAATCGCTGCACACCGTTATCGTAGGTCCCGAAGACAAAAGCATTGAAGTGCAAATCCGCACCTTTGAAATGCACCAGTTCAACGAATTCGGCGTGGCGGCGCATTGGCGCTACAAAGAAGGCGGCAAGGGCGACAGCGCGTATGAGCAAAAAATCGCATGGCTGCGCCAGCTTTTGGATTGGCGCGAAAACATGGCGGAAAGCGGCAAAGAAGACCTTGCCGCCGCGTTTAAAACCGAATTGTTTAACGACACGATTTACGTTTTAACCCCGCATGGCAAAGTGCTTTCGCTGCCTGCGGGCGCCACGCCGATTGATTTTGCCTACGCCTTGCACAGCAGCTTGGGTGATCGCTGCCGCGGCGCAAAGGTGGACGGGCAGATTGTGCCGCTGTCCACACGGCTGGAAAACGGGCAGCGCGTGGAAATCATCGCCGCCAAAGAAGGGCATCCTTCGGTGAACTGGTTGCACGAAGGCTGGGTGAAATCGCCGCGCGCCATCAGCAAAATCCGCGCTTATATTCGCGCGCAAAATGCGGAAACGGTGCGCGAGAGCGGCAAAAACCAGCTAGAAAAAATCATCAGCAAAATCAGCCCCAAGCCCAATCAGCAGCAGCTTTGCGAGAAACTGGGTTTCAGGCTGCTAGATGATTTGTTTACCGCGCTGGGGCAAGGCGAAATCACGCCGCGCGCCATCCAAAAAGCCTGCGGCGCGTTGGTTGAGCCCGCGCCTGTGCCCGTGAGCGCGACCAGCATGGTGAAAAAATCCAAAATCCAATCGGGCGACAAAAACGGCGTATTGGTGGACGGCGAGGGCGGCTTGCTCACCACGCTAGCTAAATGCTGCAAGCCCGCGCCGCCCGATTTAATCGTGGGCTTTGTTACCCGCGAGCGCGGTGTGTCCATCCATCGGCAGGGTTGCAGCGATTTTGAGCATCTGGCGAAGCAATCGCCCGAAAAAGTGTTACCCGCAAGCTGGGCGGCGTTGGATGCTAACCAAGTGTTTGCGATTGACATCGAAGTGCGCGCCAACGACCGCAGCGGCTTGCTGCGCGATGTGTCGGACGCGCTGGCGCGGTATAAAGTGAACGTTACCGCCGTGCAAATGCACACGCGCGATTTGGAAGCCAGCATGCGCTTTACGCTGGAAATGAAAAAGGTGGACGAATTGCCGCGCGTGTTGGCGGGCGTGGCGGAAGTGAAAGGCGTGGCGAGCGTGGCGCGGATTTAGCCTGTGCGCAGCGCATAGGCAGCCTGAAAACGTATCGGGATAGTGGTTTTAGCCGCGCTGAAACGCACTTCGCTTGGTTTTCAGGCTGCCTATTGCATTCAACTCGAGTTCAAGCATCGGAACAACGTTGCAAAGCCATAGTGATAATTTTTCTGATTAGGCAGCCTGAAAACCAAATCTCTTTTTTCAGGCTGCCTAATCTCCACCATCATCAGGGCAATGCCCGCATCCATCCAAAGGAAAAACCATGAAACGACTGCTTCTCGCGCTTCTCCCCACCACCGCACTCGCTGCGCCCTTGCAAGGCTTTTACGACAATTTTGACGACTGGGACATCGCCTGCGACAACACAGGCACTTGCCGCCTCGCAGGCTATCAAGAAGACGGCGACAACCACCCCGTTTCCGTTTTGTTCACCCGCCCAGCAGGGGCAAACGCGCCCGTGCAAGGGCAAATTGCCGTTGCGCCTGATTTCACCGATGACGCACCCGATTTGGTGCTGGGCAAGCGCAGCGAATTGTGGCTAAACGGCAAATCGCTGGGGCGCATGAAATTAGACAAAGATTTTTACGGCACACTCAGCCCCGCGCAAACGCAAGCCCTGCTCGCCGCGCTGCGCCGCCACAGCCGTATTGCATTAACCTCGGGCAAGCACCGTTGGCTGCTGTCCGACAAGGGCGCGGCGGCAGCGATGCTTAAAGCGGACGAATTTCAACGCCGCCTCAACACGCCTTCCGCATGGCTACGCAAGGGCAACAGCCGCCATGCGGTGCTTACGCCGCAACCCATGCCAACCATTCGCGCGGTAGCTGTACCACAAAAGGGCAGCTATGAATTAAAAGCGGGCACGGACAAGCATCGCGCGGTGTGGACACGGCTGGCAGCAAGCAATCAAGTAAACGATGAACACGATGATTATTGCGCTTTGCTACACCCTGCCGACAACCCCGATGTAAACAAGCCGCAAGATATAACCGTTTATCCATTGAATAATCGGCAAGTGTTGGTGGAAACGCTGTGTAATTTTGGCGCGTATCAAAGCACGGATGTGTATGCGGTCATGGATAAGTCGTTGAACAAGGTGGAGCAAGTGTTTGCCAACGATTACGGCGGGCATGCGGGCTTTGACGCGGAAACATCAACGCTTGCAGGCGGCTTTAAATCGCGCGGCTTGGGCGATTGCTGGGGCGGGCGAACCGCCGTGTGGAATGGCAAAACGTTTGTGAAAAGCAGTAGAGATACCACAGGGTCGTGTCGCGGTTTTATGGGTGGGGCTTGGACGCTGCCGATTTGGAAAACGAATGTGATAAGATGAAATAGGCAGCCTGAAAACAGAGACAGCGCGTTGTAGCCCAGCCAATCGGTTTTCAGGCTGCCTATTCCATCAAGGCAGCCTGAATTTGTTTACTCGCTATCACTCATCCTATTCCACAAAGGACACCCCCATGCTCCCCCCCTTGCGCCAAACCCTCTCCCGCCACGCGCTTGCCGCGCTCATCCTCCCCACCGCCGACCCGCATCTCTCCGAATACATCCCCGAGCATTGGCAAGCGCGCCAATATTTTTCGGGCTTCACCGGCTCGGCAGGCGTGCTGGTGGTGCAGCCAGATACCGCCGAATTGTGGACAGACTCGCGCTATTGGACGCAAGCCGAAGCCGAATTAGCAGGCAGCGGCATCAGCCTGCAAAAGCAAGAAAACGGGCGCAACCACATCGCCCATCTGGCGCAAACGCTGCCTGAAAACGCCGCCGTGGGCATCGCGCCCGATATGCTTTCCGTTGCCGAGCTGCGCCGCATTCAGGCTGCCTTTGCGCCGAAAAACATCGCGCTTAAACACGATTTGGATTACACCGCCGCCGCATGGAGCAACGACCGCCCTGCCCTGCCCACCGCGCCCGTATTCGCGCAACAAGCCGAGTTTGTCCCGCAAACCGCCGCCGAAAAACTGCAACGCGTGCACCAAGCCATGCGCGATGCGGGCGCCGATTGGCATTTCATCTCCGCGCTGGACGACATCGCATGGCTCACCAACCTGCGCGGCAGCGACATCGCCTACAACCCCGTATTCCTGTCGCACCTGTTCATCGGCGCAAACGGCACGGCAACGCTGTTTGTTGCACCCGATAAAATCTCGCCCGAAATTCAGGCTGCCTTAACCGCCGCCGCCATCCAAATCCAGCCCTATGAACACGCGGCAGACGCGCTGGCGCAGCTTTCAGGCTGCCTGATGTACGACCCCGCCAAGGTTGCCGTGTCCACCGTTTTCAGGCTGCCTGAAAGCGTGGTGAAACGCGAGCAGCCCAATCCATCCACCCAATTCAAAGCCGAAAAATCCGCCGCCGAAGTCGCCCACATCCGCCAAGCCATGCTGCAAGACGGCATCGCGCTGTGTGGCTTCTTTGCCGAGTTGGAACAACGCCTCGCGCAAGGCGACAGCATCAACGAATACCAAATCGGCGAAATGCTGCTCGCTCACCGCAGCCAGCGCGAACACTTCGTCTCCGAGAGCTTTGGCACGATTGCGGGCTACAACGCTAACGGCGCGATGCCGCATTACTCCGCCCCCGCCAGAGGCAGCCTGAAAATCGCAGGCGACGGCTTATTGCTGATAGACAGCGGCGCACAATACCATTGCGGCACCACTGACATCACGCGCACCATCCCCATCGGTACGCCATCCGCCGCGCAAATCCGCGACTTCACGCTGGTGTTGCAAGCGCATATCGCCCTAGCCCGCGCCGTGTTCCCCAACGGCATCGCCGCGCCAATGATAGACGCGATTTGCCGCGCGCCGCTGTGGCAAGCCCAGCGCGACTACGGACACGGCACAGGGCATGGCGTGGGCTATTTTTTGAACGTGCACGAGCCGCCGCAACGCATCTCCTACTTCGCGCCCAACACGCCCGAATACGCGCTGCGCCAAGGCATGCTCACATCCAACGAGCCTGCACTGTATCGCCCGAACCAATGGGGCATCCGCATAGAAAGCCTAGTCGTTGCCCAGCCTGTTGCCCAGCCGCAAGAAACCCAGTTTGGCGACTACCTTTGCTTTGAAACGGTAACGCTCTGCCCGATAGACACGCGGCTGGTGGATGCTGCGCTGCTGCGCCCAGATGAGCGCGATTGGCTCAACGCCTACCACGTCCAAGTGCGCGAGAAACTGCTGCCGTTTGTGAGCGGCGCGGCGAAAGATTGGTTGATTGAACGGACGGCGGTGATTTAGCGGCTATTTATGGTTTTCAGGCTGCCTTTAATACTTCGCCAAGATTTTAGGATTACGGAGTAAAACATGGAAAAACAATTATTTACCCAACTGCTGCAATCCGCACAAGAAATGGTTGAAATAGAACAAGGCTTGCGCGAGCCTGCTGCTGTGCACATTTTGGAACGCCCAGACCCGCGCGAAATCCGCAAAACGCTACACCAAACCCAAGCCGAATTTGCCCAAACATTGGGCGTGTCCACATCGCTGGCGCAATCGTGGGAGCAAAACCGCCGCATCCCCGAAGGCACGTCGCTAAAAATCTTGCGCGTGCTTGCCAAGCAGCCCGAATGGGCAGCGGTGTTTCAGGCTGCCTAACCATGCCCTATCTCCCCGACGGCATCACCCAATACGACACCCAGCCCGACCCACTAGACCACCGCCGCGCCAGCCGCGCCCGCTTTGCCGCCGCGTGCTTGCCTGTGTTTATCGGCATCGGCGTGCTGGGCAAAATTGTGCTGTGGCTGGCGCAGCCCTGCGCGGATGGATGCAGCTTGGCGTTTGGTTCGCGCATAGGCGGTGCGGTTAGCGTGTTGCTGCTGGCGATTTTTTTCCTGCTGCGCTACCAAAATAGCTGGCTGGAACGCCGTTGCAACGATGCCGAGCGCGGCTGGCGCGTTGCCGAATAGCTGTTCAACATCAGCCTTGGGCTGGCGGTGATTGGCGTGATTTTGCCACCGCTTGCGCTGCCGATTATCGCGCTGGGCTGGCTGCAATTTGCCTACGGCTTGTGCCTACCCGCCAACTCGTTGCCCAACACCAGCGGTTATCCCCATCCCGACACGCCCGCGCTGCGCTACGGCGCATGGGCAGCGGGCGTTTTGGCGATGGTTGTGCCCATCATGCTATTTGTGTGAACATCGGTGCAAACATCGTTTTCAGGCTGCCTTGGATACAGCGAGCGCGTAGAGTGAAACCTTTGCAAAACCCCAGCAGCAACCTGAAACACAAGAAATGCCGTCATTCCCGCGTAGGCGGGAATCTTGTTTGAGATTAAAAAATCTACGAAAAAACAAACCATTGTGCAAATTTGACCAAGATTCCCGCCTGCGCGGGAATGACGGAGAATTGACTATTTCTTGTTGTGTTTTGGGTTTTGCAAAGGTTTCAGGATGTGTGGACTTGTTCACGCACCATTAAACATTGCTAATCGGTGCGTGGCAAAGCCACACGCCCTACGCCAACCATTTATGAGAATACCATTGTAAACATCATTTTCAGGCTGCCTTATTCCCCAAAAGGCAGCCTGAAAACCCTATCATCCCAAAAGGACACCCCACCATGCTTTTCCCCGCCTATCTCCTTATCGGCGCAGTAACAGGCTTTTTCGCTGGGCTGTTTGGCATCGGCGGCGGCACGATTATCGTGCCTATGCTGTTGATTTTATTGCCACAAGCAGGCGTGCCCGACGCGCAGTTGATGGCGATGGCGTTGGGCACTTCGTTTTCCACCATCGTGTTCACCTCCATTTCATCCGCGTGGCAACACCGCAAGCTGGGCAACGTGGATTTTCGCGTGTTCCGCCACCTTGTGCCCGCGCTGATGGCATCGGTGTTTGTGTGCGGCTACTTGGTTTCAGGTTTGCCCAAAGCGCATCTGATGAAAATGTTTGCCGCCATGATGCTGCTGCTTGCCATCAAAATGCTCATCGCCAGTAAACAAAAAACCGCGCCGCCTGCCAAGCCGCTCACCGCGCGCGTGCAAATCGTTGCGGGCATCGTGATTGGCGCGTTGTCCAGCTTTGCGGGCATTGGCGGCGGCGCGTTTATTGTGCCGTTTTTAAACAGCCGCGGCTTTGCCATGAAACGCGCCATCGGCACATCGTCTGCCTGCGGCGTGCTGCTTGCCATCGGCGCAACCGTTAGCTTTATGTTAAGCGGCAGCCGTGTTGCCGATATGCCCGCGTATTCCATCGGCTTTGTGTATTTGCCCGCGTTTGTTGGCATCGTGTCCGCCAGCGTGTTCACTTCGCGCTTGGGTGCAATGGCGGCCAATCGCTTGCCTGTTTCGGTGTTGAAAAAAGCGTTTGGCGCGTTTTTGTGTTTTGTGGCGGTGATGATGTTGTTTAAATAATTGGCGCAACGTTAAGGCAGCCTGAAAATGAAAATACGATTCCAGGCTGCCCTATTTATTCAAACAAAACATAGCATTATCTGCCAAAATTCGCTTTTATCTTTACAATCGGCTATAATTCTGCGCTATCGTATTTCAAACCCATAGGCAGCCTGAAAACGCTCACCACCATTTTCAGGCTACCTAGGGTCTGTTGACATTCAACTTTTGTAGTGGATTTTGCGTCCTAAAATGGCAGATGCAAGGCAAAAATGCGAGCCTATGCCGTCCATAGGCGAGTATTTTTAACGCAGCAGATGTCATTTTAGGGCGCAAAATCCACCAAAACGTTGATTGTCAACAGACCCTAACCCACAAGGAATCCCCATTATGATGACACTCTATTCAGGCATCACCTGCCCATTTAGCCACCGTTGCCGCTTTGTGCTGTTTGAAAAAGGCATGGATTTTGAAATCAAAGACATCGACACCTTCAACAAACCCGAAGACCTCGCCGTTATCAACCCCTACAACCAAGTGCCCGTGCTGGTGGAGCGCGATTTGATTCTCTACGAATCCAACATCATCAACGAATACCTAGACGAACGCTTCCCCCATCCGCAGCTCATGCCCGCCGACCCCGTGATGCGCGGGCGCGGGCGGCTGGTGCTGTTCCGCCTAGAAAAAGAATTGTTTGTTCACGTTGCCACGCTGGAAAACCCCACCGCCCCCGCCAAAGAGCAAGCCAAAGCCCGCGAAGCCATCGCGCAAGGCTTAACCATGATTGCCCCTGCTTACGCCAAAAACAAATATGTGCTGGGCGATGATTTTTCCATGATTGACGTTGCCCTCGCCCCCCTGCTCTGGCGTTTGGAACACTACGACATCAAACTCGGCAAATCCGCCGCGCCGCTGCTCAAATCCGCCGAGCGCATCTTCCAACGCCCCGCGTTTGCAGAAGCCCTCACCCCCGCCGAAAAAGCCATGCGCACATAATTTTTAGTTTTCAGGCTGCCTCTGGCAGCGCACCCCTTTGTTTC
>CAUVGV010000099.1:0-8901 GCA_963551505.1 uncultured Kingella sp. | reverse complement strand
TACTGATTTGTATGCTTTGCATCAAAAAGGCGATTTGTTGCCTTTGCTTCAAGCTGAATAATTTTTTAACCTTTCAACAAAGGAATCATCATGAGTGAACAAAATCCTGCTCCACAACAAGAAACTGCGCCTGCACAACCTGTATTCAGCGTAGAAAAATTGTATGTAAAAGATTTGTCGTTGGAAGTGCCACACGCACCCAAAATTTTCTTGGAACAAGAAACGCCCGAAGTGGATATGCGCATCAACACGACTGCTTCGCAAATTGAAGAGAATTTTTATGAATGCGTGGTTACGGTTACGGTTACGGCTAAATTGGCTGATAACCGCGTGGTGTTTTTGAACGAAGTGAGCCAAGCGGGCATTTTCCGTTTGGAAAACATCCCTGAATCGGATGTGAACTTGTTGCTGGGCGTGGCTTGTCCGAACATTTTGTTCCCTTATGCGCGTGAAGTGGTGTCTTCAACTGTTACCCGCGCGGGCTTCCCGCCTGTGTTGTTGGCTCCGATTAACTTTGAAGCGATGTTTAATCAAGCGCAAGAGGAGCAAGCAGCGGTTTAATGTGATGTGATGCGATAAAGGCAGTCTGAAAACGTGAAATATCGTTTTTCAGGCTGCCTTTTTATGGTTTATTGCCTATTGGTTTCGCTCTCCCTATTTTCAGGCTGCCATCTGATACGCATTAGGCAGCCTGAAAAGTGCAGTAGCGCAACCAACAAAATCATTTCGCCAACGCTTCGGCGTTTGCCAACCATGCGGGCGGCTGCTCTGCGCTGCCATCGGTGTAAAACTCTTGTTTCCAAATCGGCACTTCGGCTTTAACGGTGTCGATAATAAAGCGGCAGGCAGCAAAGGCGGCATCGCGGTGCGCGGCGCTAACGCCCACGAACACGGCGATTTCGCCGATGGCGAGCTTGCCCACGCGATGCACGCACACAGCATCTTCAATGGCAAAGCGTTGCTTGGCTTGGGCGATGATGGCTTCGCCTTGGCTTTGCGCGAGTTGGACGTAGGCGCTGTAAACAAGGTAGTCCACCGTTTTGCCGTCGTTGTGGCGGCGTACCCAGCCTTCAAAGCTGTTGAACGCGCCGCATAATTCGTTTTGTGTGAGCTGCTCACGCAGGGCGTGGACGTTAATGGGTTGGTCGGTTAGCGCAAACATGGTTAACCTCCTGCCACGGGGGGGATGAATGCGATGGTGTCTTGGTCGGCAAGGGTGGCGTGCCAATCGCAGAAAACGTGGTTTTGGGCGACGCGCAGCGGCACGGCTGGAAACGCGTAACGCTGTTGCAATTCGGCATAGAGTTCGGCAGCGGTGTTAGCGGTGGTGGCATAGGTTTCTTGGTCTTTGCCTGTGGCTTCGCGCAGGGCGGCGAAATAGAGTATGGTGATGTTTTTCATGATGTTTGTATATGTATGAGGCAGCCTGAAAACGGGGTAAATCCCTTTTCAGGCTGCCTTTGGTTTTAAGAATGAACGTGGTTTAGGGTTCCAGTTTTTCCAAACCGCCCAAATAGGGGCGCAACGCCTGCGGGATGTTGATGCTGCCGTCGGCATTTTGATGGTTTTCCAACACGGCAACCAGCGTGCGCCCCACCGCCAAGCCCGAGCCGTTGAGCGTGTGCAGCAGGCGGTTTTTGCCGTCTTCGCCTTTAAAGCGGGCTTTCATGCGCCGCGCTTGGAAATCTTCGCAGTTGGAGCAGCTTGAAATCTCGCGATAGGTGTTTTGTGCGGGCACCCACACTTCCAAATCATAGGTTTTCGCCGCGCCAAAGCCCATGTCGCCCGTGCACAGGGTAATCACGCGATAGGGCAGTTCCAGCAGCTTCAAAATGTTTTCCGCGTGCGACACCATCTCTTCCAACGCCGCATACGAGTTTTCAGGCTGCACCACTTGCACCATTTCCACCTTGTCAAACTGATGCTGGCGGATTAAGCCGCGCGTGTCCTTGCCGTGCGAACCCGCTTCGCTGCGGAAACAGGGCGAATGCGCGGTGAACTTCAACGGCAAATCTTTCTCCGCCACAATCTCGTCGCGCACGATGTTGGTCAGCGTAACCTCCGCCGTAGGAATCAGGTATTGCGACAGCTTGCTCTCATCGCCGCCGCGCGTAACGTGGAATAAATCCTCAGCAAACTTGGGCAGCTGCCCCGTGCCCAGCAGCGCGGCATCGCTCACGATATACGGCGTGTAGCATTCGGTGTAGCCGTGCTGTTGCGTGTGCGTGTCCAGCATAAACTGCGCCAACGCCCGATGCAGCCGCGCCACTTTGCCTTTCATCAGGCTGAACCGCGCGCCCGACAATTCTGCCGCTTTCTCAAAATCCAAGCCCAGCGCCGCGCCCAAGTCCACATGGTCTTTCACGGCAAAATCAAAGGTTTTGGGCGTGCCCACTTTGCGCACCTCCACGTTTTCGGTTTCATCCTTGCCCACGGGCACGCTCTCGTGCGGCAGGTTGGGGATACGCAGCAGCAAATCATCCAAGGCAGCCTGAATGCGCGGCAAATCTTGGTTGAGCTGCTCTTGCAAGGCTTTCACCTGCGCCACTTCGGCTTTCACCGCCTCGGCTTCATCGCGCTTGCCTTGCTTCATCAATTCGCCGATTTGTTTGGACAGCGTATTCACTTTCGCTTGCGCTTCTTCGCTTTGCACTTGCAGGGCTTTGCGCTGGTTTTCCAGTTGCTCAAACGCGGCGGTGTCTAATTCAAAACCGCGCGTGGCTAATCGCGCCGCCACGCCTGCCAAATCGTTGCGCAGTAGTTGGATGTCTAACATGATGGATTGTTCCTTGTTGGTTAAATTTTGAAAACGGGTATTTTAAACCAAAACGGGGTTTCAGGCTGCCTTTGGGGGCGATGGAACAGGAGGGAGGTAGCCTGAAAACGATTTTGAGCAAGTGTAGCCTGCATACTGTAGGGCGTGCAGTTTTGCTGTGTACGCGGTTCAAAGCAGCCTGAAAAGCCTAGTTACTCACTTTCAGGCTGCCTTTCTATTGGTGCATCATTAATTTATGAGTAAAAAGCAGCAGAAGCAAAAACAGCGTGGATAACCAAGGGAAGGAAGGTTATCCACGCTCGTACTGTGTTTTCAGGCTACCTTTTTGGTTTCAGGCTGCCGCGAAATTATTTATCGCTGCCGATGCGTTCGGGTTCGCTGTTGGTGGCACGAACTTGCTCGCCTGTGTATTCAAACTTGATGCGGTCATCGTTGCGTACGGATGTGAAATCGCTGTTTACCGCTTGCAAAGCAGGGATTTCTTGATGGCTAGGTTGTGCTGGCACAGGGCGGTCAATAATTTTGGCTGCCATGGCGTTGGTTGAAATAACGGCTGCGAGTGCGATTGCTACGATTTTGTTCATGGTGTTGTCTCCAAAAATTAAAGGGTTAAATTGAACTTTGCGTTTTCTGCCTTGCTTCGCGGCATACCCCTTTATACCCAAATCAAAGATTTGGACAAAGGGGCAAGGCTGCCCTGAAAGTGTGTGCATCATAAGCAATTTATTTTTGCTGAAAAATACGGTTTCAGGAAAAACGGCTTCAATGGTTAGTTGAAAATGGCTTACTGCAAGTGCGCTGTCGTTCAGAAAGTGAGTGCATTGTGGGGGTTGCCCAAAAAAGAAAAAAGTAACGTTTTGGCAATAAACTGTTTCTTGTTGGGAAAATATGTTGTGTTCTAACTGCTTGCACCTTTTCCATAAACGTAATTTAACAACAGTTAGCAAAAATAAATGGCTTTCCCGTATTGATAAACTCTTTTAATATCGTGTTTTCGTGATTTAGGGCGATTTTTATGACAGAAAGCATTATTGAACTGCGCCATTTGCGCACTTTGCTGGCGTTGGAAGAAACGGGCAGCGTTTCGCTGGCGGCGCAGCGGGTGTTTTTAACGCAATCGGCGTTGTCGCACCAGCTTCGCGCGTTGGAAATTTATTTTGACACGCCGTTGTTTGAGCGCAAAACCACGCCGATTCGTTTCACGCCAGCGGGCGAGCGATTATTGAAGCTGGGGCATGAATTGCTGCCGCGTGTGGCGGCGGCGGAGCGGGATTTGATGCAGATTGTGCAAGGCGAGGCGGGCGAATTGCGCATTGCGGTGGAATGCCACACTTGTTTTGATTGGCTGATGCCTGCGATGGGCGTGTTTCGCCCGCAATGGCCGCAGGTGGAATTGGATATTGTGTCGGGCTTTCAGGCCGACCCTGTTGCGCTGCTGTTATCCCATCGCGCAGATTTTGCCATTGTGTCGGAAGCCGCGCCGCAAGCGGGGGTGGCGTATCAGCCGTTGTTTGCTTATGAAATGGTGGGCATTTGCGCGCCCGACCATCCGCTTGCCAACAAGCCTGTGTGGCAGGCGGAAGATTTTGCGGATGAAACGCTGATTGCTTATCCCGTGCCCGATGATATGTTGGATTTGCTAAAAAAGGTGTTGCTGCCGCGCGGCATCAACCCCAAGCGGCGCAACAGCGAGCTCACGATTACCATTGTGCAACTGGTTGCCAGCAAGCGTGGCGTGGCGGCATTGCCTTATTGGGCGGTGATGCCGTATGTGGAGAAAAATTATGTGGTGCATCGCCCGATTGGTGAAAAGCCATTGCAAAGCGAGCTTTACGCGGCGATGCGCGAGGAAGACAGCGAGCGGGCGTATATCAACGATTTTTGCACGATTATTCGGCAAGAGAGTTTTGCTAATTTGCCTGCGTTGAGCGTGTTGGCGATGTGAACAATGGATTTCAGGCTGCCTTATCCGCATGATGGAGGCAGCCTGAAAACGCTTTTGCGCCGCCGCGAAACCTGTTTATTTCCATTTTCAGGCTGCCTATTTGTTCTCAATATTTGTTCCCAATAGGCAGCCTGAAAACCATCCCGCCCAAAGGCAGCCTGAAAATATTTCGGTATAATTTCCCCCTTTACAACCCACTTCAAACCGCCCGTGAAAATCCTGATTTTAGGCTGCGGACAAGTCGGCTCCGCCATTGCCGAAGAACTCGCCACCATGCCCAACAACGATGTAACCATCGTCGATACCAATGAACAAGCGTTGAAAAACATCGCCAGCCGCTTGGATGTACAAACGCTGGTGGGCAACGCCGCCTCGCCCATTTTGCTGGAACAAGCAGGCGCGCCCGACACCGATATGCTGCTCGCGCTCACCCGCAGCGACGAAACCAACCTTGTTGCCTGCAAACTTGCCGCCACGCTGTTCAACATCCCGCAGCGCATCGCCCGCGTGCGCAATTCCGCCTACCAAGAATACGGCGAAACCGACCAAGACCCCGACACCCTATCCGCCAGCCTCAAAGCCTTTGACATCACCGATTCCATCCACCCCGAGCATCTGCTCACCGAACACATCGCAGGCTTGTTAAGCTATGTGCGCGCCTTGCAAGTGCTGCCCTTTGCCCACGACAAAGTGCGCATGGTGGTTGCCGAAGCCAAAGCAGGCGACTGGATCATCGGCAAAACGCTGTTTCAAATCAACGCGCAACTGGGCGAAACCCTTGATTGCCAAATCTCCGCCATCTACCGCAACACGCGCCTGATTGTGCCGCAGCCTGAAACCGTGATAGAAGAAGGCGACGAAATCGCCTTTATGGTCGCCTCCAAACACATGGCGGCGGTAATGTATGTGCTGTTTGAATACAACCAATCCAACCACCGCGTGATGATTGCAGGCGGCGGCAACGTTGGCTTTCGGCTGGCGAAAAAAATGGAAGGCAAATTCAACATCAAAATCATCGAAGAAGATGCCCACCGCGCCGAATGGCTTGCCGAACAACTAGACAACACATTGGTATTACACGGCTCTGCCACCGATGAAAGCCTGCTCACGCGCGAATACATCAACGAAATTGACGTGTTTTGCGCCCTAACCAACGACGACGAAAACAACATCATGGCAGGCTTGCTCGCCAAAAACCTCGGCGCAAAACGCATCATCAGCGTCATCAACCGCACCCGCTATGTGGACTTGCTCACAGGCAACCAGCTAGACATCATCGTCTCGCCGCATCAAATCACCATCGGCAGCGTGCTCGCCCATGTGCGCCGTGGCGACATCGCCGCCATCTACCCGCTGCGGCGCGGCACAGCCGAAGTGATAGAAGCCGTGGTTCATGGCGACCGCGCCACCTCATCGCTGGTGGGGCGGCGCGTGGACGAAATCAAATGGCCCTCCGCCTGCCACATCGCCGCCATCGTGCGCGACGACGAAGTCATCATGGGACGACATCACGACCAAATCCTTGCCGATGGCGACAGGCTGGTGCTGTTCGTTTCCCGCCGCCGCATCTCGCGTGAGTTGGAAAAATTGATACAAGTGAAAATGGGGTTTTTTGGCTGATGATTTGTTTTCAGGCTGCCTCTGGCGTAGGCGAAAAGGCAGCCTGAAAATAAAAAGTGGGCATTTGCCCACTTTAAAATTTACCCTAGATTATTTTAATGCTCGTTTGGTTTGTGGAATAGCACGAATAATTGTATCCATTACTTTATTCAGCCCATACTGTTCTGTTGCCGAATAATAAACAATATTCTGCACATCCAAATCCGTTGATTCTTTCAGCCTACGCTTAACAGAATGAACCTTTTCATTTAGAAAATCCTTTAATTCACGCTCAGGCACATGATTAACGCGATTCCAATAACGTCCTTTCATTGCCATGTCGCATTGGTTAATCAACACAATCACGCGTTCAGGCTGGATGGTTTTCAAAATGACATTTTCCAATAAATTGAAAGTCGTGCCCAAGTCGCGCAAAGAACCGTCCACAACCACAACAACCAAATCGATAAAGCCCCAAGTGCCGTCGGAATGCTTATAAGTTTTGCACAAAATATCGGTTAGATTCTTGATATGCCGTTTATCCGCCTCCTTGCCATCGCCCAATCCTGCGCTATCCCAAAAACGGATGACATCGTTCAAACGATAGCTCTCCACCAATTGCGTTTCAGGGTCTGCACCTGTTCCCACTTTGGCGATTTCCGAGCCAAACAGCGCATTCAGTGTGGACGACTTGCCTACACCTGTTGCGCCTACCAGCAAAATATCCAGCGGAACAAAACCTGCTGCACGGATTTTGGTTTCTATCTCGGTGGTTTTGTAGGTTTGCATAGCCATGGCATTAAAAACCTAACCGACCTAGAATAGCACGTCCCGCACTAATTACTGTACTAACAGCACTTCCGATAGCACCCGCCACACTTGCCACAGTTGAAATTACTTTTTCAGCAGCAGCTCCAACTAACTTACCAAGCGCAACAGCAATGTCATTTTCAATTTTGTCTTGATTTTGACGTTTGTCTTCATGCGTATCACGGCGTAATTCATCCACATTAATATTTTCGGCATAAATAGCACGCTTAGAACTTGGCGTATTTTCAATAATGTAGCGCAACAAGCGAGAGATGTTGTAAGGGTTTTGGTCTTTGTTGCCATCTTTGTAGCCTGCCGAATAATAAATCGGATTAACCGTAACACCTGTCGCTTCCTGAATACGTCTGCGCGTGGAAGCTACTTTTTCTTCCAAAAAATTAACCAAAGCCGCCTCGGGGCGGTTAGTTTCTTCATTCCAATTTCGCCCTTTCATTGCCATATCGCACTGATTAATGGCAACCAACAATCTGTCGGTGCTGTTTTCTCCGCTTTTTTGCAAGGTCTTGATGATGATTTCGTTGATTAATTCGTATGATGTACCCAAATCACGCGATGAGCCGTCCAAAATAACCAGCACGACATCAATTAATGCGTTACCATTTTTATCTTTTTCCAACAATTTGCTGATGATATTGCGACTATGACGCTCGTCGGCTTCCTTGCCGTCGCCCAAACCGGGGCTGTCCCAAATAATCAAACCGTCGGATTCGTATTTGGCAATATCCATGGTTTCGGGATCTACGCCCTGCCCCACTTGGGCAACATTGCCGTTAAACAGCGCATTGATGGTGGACGATTTGCCGCATCCTGTTGCGCCCGTAACCAAAATATTGATTTTCATATCTTTCAGTTTTTCTTGGGCGCGAAGCAAATCAGCGCGCTCATCAGGGCTTAAATCTTTGCTGTTCAGCAAATCTGACAAAACACTTTTCAAACTCCATTTGTTCATTTTCTTAACCTTTCTTAATTTCAGTTTTTTCAAACGCATCAGGGATGGGGAATATTTGCGATGCAAAATCATCGGCTTTTTGCTGCAAGTCATACCAGTTGTAAAACGGGCTGACATCTTTCTGCCAATCAAGTTTTAGCAATTGGCTGTAAAAATAGATGGTTTTGGCTGTTTCAACGTTGGCAACATAAGTTTTAAACGAATAGGCTTCATAAGCATGCTCGGAAGTTTTCGTATTGGCGTTATAGCCGTTAAACCAAACCAATGTACCGATAAGCGAAAGTTTTGCGCGATGGGTATTAAACAATTGATTTAATTTTGTAATATCAACAACAGCAGGCTTAATGTCTTTTTCCATCTGCTGTTTCAAAACATCCAGTTTGGTTAAATTTTGTTGTGCCGATTTTCTGCCAAACAAAGCATCTATCACGCTAAACCCCTGCTCATCAAACGATTTCTCCTCTCGGGAGAATTGTTCATAAAGATATAGAGCCAAAGCCAATAAAGCAGCTTGCTGGTCTGCATTTAAATTTTTCGCAAACATTGTAAAGTTCCGTTTTGGATTGAAAATAGCGGGCTATGTTAAAATTAACATTCGTTTAAGAACACCAATAAACTGTTGGGGTTGCCGATATAAAAAATAGGGGCATTATGAAAATAGGAAGACACGTGAAAATGCTGCGTGAATTAAACGGATTAACACAAGACGAAATGGCGGAGAAACTGAAAATGACAACCAAAGGCTATACACGGATTGAACACGATTTAGGTAACCCAAATCTGCCTAAAATTGAGAAAATT
>CAUVGV010000098.1:0-9179 GCA_963551505.1 uncultured Kingella sp. | reverse complement strand
GCTTACTTGGTGGGGGTCCTGGGCTACTGTACGGCCTCGTTCTGGGTGGGGGTGGTGTTTGTGGTTGGGGGGTTGGTGTTATGGGGGTGGGGTTGGGCTACGGGGGGGGGGTTTTTGGGGTGGGGGGTTTTTTGGTTTTTGGGGTGGGGGGGGGGGGGGGGCGGGCCTTCAGGCTGCCGTTGGATGGCGGCGGCAGCCTGAAACCGTTGCGCATATAAAAAGGCGGATGGGCAATCCGCCTTGCTGAATGGTGTTGAACGGGGCGCAAGCCGTTTTGCCGCGCGATGGCGTTTTCAGGCTGCCTATCTGCTCAGCGCAAGGCAAATCAGCCCGAGCAGGGCGGGGGCGGCTTGAATTAGGGCGGGGCGTTGTTTGCTGGGCTGGCTGTACCATAGGTATGCGCCTGCGGCGGTGGCGGTGCCGAGGGCGGCGAAGATAAGCCCGTTTGCCATGCCGTAGAGGTAGTTGGTGTTGGCGACGATGTGCAGCAGGATGCCGAGGCTGGCGGCTAGGGCGAGGGCGATGTTGTAGATGGCGAGGTTGTTAAAGGGGGCGCGCACGATGGGGAGGTGTTCGGGCGGGATTTGGAATACGCGGCGGAAGTTGCTTGCGCCGTAGGCAAGGAGTTCTAGGTAGAAGATGTAGTAGTGGATGGCGGCGGTGAGGGCGGCGCAGAGTAGGGCGAGGTAGAGCATTTTAGTCTTTCATGTGGTTGAGTTTTTGGGCTTTGGTGTTGAGGTAGTTTTGGTTTTCGGGGTGGATGCCAACGTGTAGGGGGAGGCGTTCGGTGATGTGGATGCCTGCTTGTTGCAGGGTGTGGACTTTTTCGGGGTTGTTGGTGAGCAGGCGGATGCTGCGGATGCCGAGGTGGTCGTAGATTTCTTTGGCGAGGGTGAAGTCGCGCGCGTCGACGGGCAGGCCGAGGGCGAGGTTGGCTTCCACGGTGTCCATGCCTTTGTCTTGCAGGGCGTAGGCGCGGATTTTGTTGATTAAGCCGATGCCGCGCCCTTCTTGGCGCAGGTACACAATCACGCCGCGCCCTTCGGCGGCAACGGCTTGCATGGCGGCTTTGAGCTGGGGGCCGCAGTCGCATTTTTGCGAGAAGAGGGCGTCGCCGGTGAGGCATTCGGAGTGGACGCGGGAGAGGACGGGCTCGGGGGTGGTGATGTCGCCCATCACGAGGGCGATGTGTTCTTGCCCGGTTCGGCTGTCTTGGTAGCCGTGCATTTGATAGGTGCCGTGTTCGGTGGGCAGGCGGCAGGAGGTGATGTGTTGCAGGGTCATGGTTGTGGTCTTTCTTGTGTGTGTGGATGGGGCAGCCTGAAAAGGGTTTTCAGGCTGCCTATTGTTCTTCGCTTGGGGCTTGGGGCAGCAGTTGGCTGAGAACGGGGTGGATGCCGAGGGCTACGCCTATCCAATGGGCGAGTTGGTCGTCGCTGAGCGGGGCGGGGGTTTCTAGGTGGAGCACGCCGTACACGATGCCGTCTTCGTTGCTGATGGGCAGGCTGGTTTGGCTGGCGCTGCGCCGGTTGTGCGTACCTTTGAGTTCGCCGTTGGCAAGCCATTGCTCGGTGCTGGGGGCGATTTGCGCCCAGCCTGATTGGGCGGTGCGGGCGGCGAGGTGTTGCCAGTAGTGGTGTTCGTTGAGGGGCAGGGTGTCTTCTATGGGCGCGCCGTGTTGGATAAGGCGGATAAGGCTTTGGCTGGGGGTGTGGTTGCCGTAGAGGGCGGTGGTTTGGCTGGGGTGTTGGCTGTGGGCGGAGTCTAGTGCCATGTAGAGTTGTTTGAGCTGGGCTTCGGCTTGGGGCTGGTGTGCGAAGGTGGGGGCGAGGTGGCTGGGCAGGAGGATGCTGCGGTCTATGAGGGCTTGCCCGTGGGCGATGATGGCTTGGGTGGCGGCGCGGGCGATGGCGATGGCTTCAGGGTTGAGGCGGAGGGCTTGGGTTTGCAGGTAGTCTTGGATGGTGTGCATGGTTTTGTGGATGGGATTGGAGGTGGCGGTGGCGGGTAGGTGGGGGAAAGGGTGGGGATAATCAAGGTTGGCGGCAGCCTGAAAATGGGTTGGGGCTTTGTGGTTTGTGCGCGTGATAGGTTGAGGCAGCCTGAAAATGGGTTGAAGCAGGTAAACAAACACGTTTTCAGGCTGCCCAATCATTTATACCAAAGGCAGCCTGAAACCCATCTCCGCTTACTTATCCAACCCCTCCTGCACCATCTCCGCCGCGCGCAGCACCGCTCGCGCCTTGTTTTGCGTTTCCTGCCATTCCGCCTCCTCCGCCGAATCCGCCACAATGCCGCCGCCGCTTTGCACAAACAGCGTGTTGTTTTTAATCACCGCCGTGCGAATGGCAATCGCCAAATCCATATCGTTGTTAAAGCCCCAGCAGCCCACCGCGCCGCCGTAGATATTGCGTTTTTCGGGTTCCAATTCTTCAATAATTTCCAACGCGCGCACCTTAGGCGCACCCGACAGCGTGCCAGCGGGGAAGGTTGCCGCCAAAATATCCATATTGTTCACGCCCGCTTTCAGGCTGCCTTCCACGTTGGACACGATGTGCATCACGTGCGAATATTTTTCAATCACCATTTTATCGGTAACGGCAACCTTGCCGATTTGGCTGATGCGTCCCACATCGTTGCGCCCCAAGTCAATCAGCATGGTGTGTTCGGCGATTTCTTTTTCATCGGCAAGCAGTTCGCGCGAGTTTTGCTCGTCTTGCTCGGGCGTTGCGCCGCGCAATCGCGTGCCCGCAATCGGGCGCACAATCACTTGATCGCGTTCGCGGCGCACCAAAATTTCGGGCGATGAGCCGACAATGTGAAAATCGCCAAAATCGTAGTAAAACAAATAAGGCGATGGGTTAAGCGTGCGCAAGGCGCGGTAAAGATGCAGCGGCTTGTCGTAAAACGGCAGGCTCATGCGCTGGCTGGGGACAACCTGCATGCAGTCGCCGTTGAGAATGTAGTCGCGCACGCGGCGCACGTATTCTTTGTAACGCGCCTCGCCCGTGAGGTGCTGCGGCTCGGTTTTCAGGCTGCCTAACGACAGCGGAATGGCAACGGTTTGGCGCAGTTTTTCGCGCAGGTTTTCCAGCTTTTCGCGGGCGATTTCGTAACCTTGCGGGTGGCTGGGGTCGGCATATACAATCAGGTGGATTTTGCCGCTCAGGTTGTCTACCACCGCCAATTCTTGCGACAGCATCAGCAGAATATCGGGCGTGTTCAGTGAATCGGCTTTTTCAGGCTGCCGTAAGCGGTGGGCGATGTGTTCAAAATAGTAGATGCTTTCGTAGCCAAAGTAGCCCACCAAGCCGCCTGTGAAGCGGGGTAGGCTGGGGATTTCGGGCGTTTTAAATTGGGCGTGATACTGCGCGATGATGTCCAGCGGATTGCTGTGGTGCGTTTGGATAAGCTGATGATTTTGGTAGATTTCGGTGCGGTTGCCCGATACTTTGATGTAGTCGCGGCAAGGCAGCCCGATAAAGGAATATCGCCCAAAGCGTTCGCCGCCGACGACGGATTCCAGCAGATAGCTAAACGGCTGGTTGGCGAGTTTGAGATAGAGCGACAGCGGGGTGTCTAGGTCGGCGAGCAGTTCTTGCACCAGCGGAATGCGGTTGTAGCCTTGCGCGGCTTGGGCTTGGTATTGGGATTTGGTAATCATGGTTGGGCTTTCGTGGATGGAATAGGAATTTTCAGGCTGGCTACTATATCAAAAATATCAGTGGGGTTTGTTGATTTGGAACTTAATTTGCTTAATGGATGTCATTAGAGCTTTTATTTTTAGGTAGCCTGAATGGTATTTTGTTTATCTTGTACCATAACTGGTTATAATCTCAAATCTTTTTGTAAAATACCGCTATGTTTATGAAGCCTAGTTTTGTTTCTCGTTTATTTAGCCATTTTTCGCAGCAAAGCCATGAAGCGGCAGCTTGGCTGAAACGCTATGCCCACAACCCGCGCAATGTGGGCAGCATTTTGCCGTCTTCCAAAATGCTGGGTCGAGCGATGACTTCGGCGGCGTTGCGCTATGGCGCGCGCGATGCGTTGTTTATTGAGGCGGGCGCGGGCAATGGGGCGATTACGCGGGTGTTGGCGCAATCGGTGGCGCAGAAAAATCGCTTGGTGGCGTGTGAATTTTTGGAGCCGTTTGCGCTGGAATTGCAGCGCAGGCTGCCTGAAATTGAGGTGGCGTGTTGTCGGGTGCAGGATTTGCCGCATTGGCAGGAGGCGGGCAATAAAACGATTGTGTCGTCGCTGCCGTTTCGCAGTTTGGCGAAGGACGAGGCGCACGCTATTGGCTTGTTTTTGCAAAGCGAGTTGCACAAAAACCCGCAGTCTGTTTTGGTGCAGTTTACTTATGGGCTGAAAAATCCGATTCCGCTGTTGGCGGCGGATGCAAGCATTGAGAGTTTTCGGCACGCGGTGGTGTGGCGCAATTCGCCGCCTGCTGCGGTGTGGGTGTATCGGTTGGCGGCGAGGCGATGATGGGCAGCTTGCGGAGCGTAGCGGAGTTGCGAAGCTAAAATCAATTTATCCAGCAAAAACCGTTTGGCGTGATACCAAACGGTTTTATTTTTTCAGGCTGCCTCAACGCTACAAAACGGTATTCGCAGGCTCGTAGTGGATGATTTCGCGGATTTTGTTTGCGCTATCCACCAGCACCACTTTGGGCTGATGCGCGGCGATTTCGGGTTCGGACAGCAGCACATACGACATGATGATGACAATATCGCCCGCTTGCACCAGCCGCGCAGCTGCGCCGTTTAGGCACACGATGCCGCTGCCGCGTTCGCCTGCGATGGTGTAGGTTTCCAAGCGTGCGCCGTTGTTGTTGTTCACGATTTGCACTTTTTCGTTCACGCAGATGCCTGCTGCGTCGAGCAGGTCTTGGTCAATGGTGATGCTGCCAACGTAGTTTAAGTCGGCTTGGGTTACGGTGGCGCGGTGGATTTTGCCGCCGAGTAGGGTTCTAAACATGGTGGATTGCTTTGTAAATGGGAAAGGCGCGGATTATACGCGGTTAATGGGTTTCAGGCTGCCTTTGCGGGGGAGGCTGCCTGCGTAGCGTAGCGGAGTTGCGAAGCTAAAATGGGGTTGGTGTATTTCACCCTTATTTTGTATTTTCAGGCTGCCTAAACCGCCATTTCAGCCACGCCGCAATGGCGGCAAGCAGGCCGATAAACGGCCACGAGCCGCCGAGCCGCATAAACGGCGTTTCGCCTGTCATACCTTGCACGCTGCCTTCTAGCACGGTGGCGGTGTTGGGAATAGCTTGTTGCACGATGCTGCCTTGCGGCGACACGATGGCGGTTGCGCCTGTGTTGGTGGCGCGAACCATATAGCGCCCGAGTTCCAGCGCGCGGGTTTGCGATTGTTGCAGCTGTTGCCACATGGCGTTGGAGTCGCCATACCATGCCATGTTGCTGGCGTTGGCGAGTAGGGTGGCTTGGCGGGCGGAGGCGATGAGTTCGTCGCCAAAGCCGTCTTCGTAGCAGATGTTAAACGCGACTTTTTGATTCGCCATGCTAAACGGGGCTTGCGCTGCGCCGCCTTGTTGGAAGTCGCCCAAGGGCATATTCATGGCGTTGTAGAGAAATTGGGTGAACGGTTTGAGCGGTTTGTATTCGCCAAAGGGGACAAGGTGGTTTTTGGCGTAGATGGGCAGCTTTTCAGGCTGCGTTTGCGGGGTGTAGTCGGTGAGATTGACGATGGCGTTGAGGTAGTTTTCGCCATCGGCGGTAAACAGCGGCACGCCCACAGCTAGGCTGCTGCCGTTGCGGCGGGCGGTTTGGGCGAAGTCTTGGAGGATGTCGCCGGGGGTGTTTTGCAGGAATACGGGGAGGGCGGTTTCGGGCAGGATGACGATTTGGGCGCGGGTGTGGGCAACTTGGTCAAGATAGCGTTGATAGGTGGGCAAAAGCTGGTTTTGGGCAAATTTGAGCCGCTGTTCAATGTTGCCTTGCGCAAGGGCTACGGTGGTGGGGCTGCCTGTGGGCTGGGTGAACGCGATGGTGCGCAATAGGCAGCCTGAAAGCAATAGGCTGGCGATGCCGATGGCGGCGGCGATGCGTGGTTTGGCGGCGCGGCTGTTCACCAACAACACCAGCCATGTGCCCAGCAGCGTGGTGGCAAAGGTAACCAAATGGATGCCGCCCAGCGGCGCGAAGCCTGCCAGCGGGCTGTTATCGGCGATTTGCGAATAGCCCAAGGCGCCCCAGCCAAAGCCTGTGAGCAAGCGTTCGCGGGCGAACTCGGTAAGCGTCCACAGCACGGGCAAGCCGATGCCCAGCCCGATGCTGCGCGGCAGCCTGAAATGGCGATAGAGCCAAAAGGCAAGCGCGGGGTATAGCCCCAAAAAGGCGGGCAGCAGCAGGGTGAGCGGCAGGGCGAAGTATTCGGGCAGCTTGGCGATGTCGTGCAGCGCGGTATGTATCCACCAAAATTGGGCGGTGTAGCCAACCAAGCCGAACCAGTAAGCAGAACGCACGGCGCGGTGGGGTTTGAGCTCAATCAGGCGCACCAAGCCGCCGAACAGCAGCGGCATCAGCCAAAATTGGTAATAGGGGGCGAAGGTGAGCGGGGTAGCGAGGGCGAGGGCGGTGAGCAGGATGCAATAGACGGCGGGGATTTGCCAGAGGCGGTCAAGTTTGGGGAACATGGCGGTGGGGAGGGATGGGAAAAGGTGGGGATTATAGCGGGGGATTGGTTTTCAGGCTGCCTTTGTGTAGAGAAAAGGCAGCCTGAAAACGGCATTTATTCCATTTCAGGCTGCCTTTATCAAGCACACAAAGGCAGCCTGAAAACCATCACAATAAAAATCATCCCCATCCCAAAAAGCCGTTTCACCTTTCCAGATGGGGATAACCGTTTTAGCTTCGCAACTCCGCTGCGCTACGCAGGCTGCCTACTTCGCCTGCGCCCGATACCAAGCCACAAACTCATCGGCAGGCGCGTAGCCCAGCAAGCCTGCGCCGTGGCTGCCATCGGCTTTTAAGACAAACAAACCGGGCGGGCCAAACAGCCCGTATTTTTTCAATAACGCCTGATGCTCGGGCGTGTTGGCGGTAACGTCAATTTGGATTAAGCGCGACAGCGGCACGGCAGCCTGCACCTGCGCCGCGCTAAACGTTTTCGCTTCCATTTCTTTGCACGAAACGCACCAATCGGCATAAAAATCCAGCAACACAGGTTGATTCGGATCGGCAGCAAAGGCAGCCTGAATCGCCTGTTCCAGCTCGGCAACATTGGCGGTTTTCAAGCCATGCGTTGCGCCTTGCGCGGGTTGATGCAAGGTTAAAAATTCGTGCATCGGCGTAGCTTGCCCGCGCACGCTTTGCCCGCCGAACCACGCGCTCATCGCCAGCAACACCGCGCCCAAGCCCAGCGCAACCTTTTTCAGGCTGCCTGAAAACTTGCTGGCGCAGTAAAACAAATACAACGCAGGCGCCACCAAGAGCGCGGTATAAAGCGCCACCACCAAGTGATACGGCAAAAACGGTGTTGCCAAATACACAGCAACCGCCAGCAAAATCACGCCAAACGCATATTTGATGCCGTTCATCCAATCGCCCGCACGCGGCAAAATATGCCCGCCAAACGTGCCAATCAAAATCAGCGGCACGCCCGTGCCCATCGCCATCGCGTATAACGCCGCCCCGCCTAACAGCGCGTCGCCCGTTTTGCCGATGTAGCCCAAGGCAAACGCCAACGGCGGCGCAACGCAAGGGCCCACAATCAGCGCCGACAGCATCCCCATCACAAACACGCTTGCCACTTTGCCACCCGATAGCTTGTTGCTCTGATTTTGAAAATAGCTTTGCAAACTGCTGGGCAGCTGGATATTAAACAAACCAAACATAGACAACGCCAGCAGCACCATCAACCCAGCTGCCGCCAACACCACCCAAGCCTGTTGCAGCCAAACGGTGAGCAGCGCGCCCGTAACCCCTGCCAACACGCCCACCAGCGTGTAGGTCAAAGCCAAGCCCTGCACATACACAAACGACAGCGCAAATGCCCGTTTTTTGCTGCTGGATTTATCGCCCACAATAATGCTAGACACAATCGGCAGCAGCGGATACATGCACGCGGTGAAACTCAGCCCCAAGCCAAACACGAAAAACCACAACAAATTGCTGCCAATCGTGTCGCGCGACAAGGCAAAGCGGCTATCAGCATTGTCGGTGGAAAGGGGAGCATTCTGCGCCATTGCTGGCATTGACGCGGCGGCTGCCTGAATGTCCCCCTGCGGCTTTACAAACATATCCTTAGCGTTATCCGCCGCCATGTTTTCAGGCGCATACACGCCCGAGCCATTGATGCTCAACTCCGTGTCCACAGGCGGATAGCACACGCCCGCTTCCGCGCAGCCCTGATAATGCAGCGTGATTTTATAAGCCGCAGGCGCAGGCTTGGCGTAATCCCATTTCACATTTGCCGCGCGGTGGTACACTACCTGTTTGCCAAAAAATTCGTCTTCCTTTGGCTCGCCTTGGCTAAACGTTGCCTTGTCGCGCAACAGCTTTTCAGGCTGCGTGTCCGCCGTAATCTTGCTTTGATACATATAATAGCCATCGGCGATTTTAAACTGCACATCCACGCCCTTATCCGACACAGTTACCGTGGGCACAAACGCCTGCTCGGGCGGCAACAAATCATCCGCGTTCACCGCCGCGCCCGCAAACTGCGCCAAGCTCAAACACGCCAACAGCGCGTAAATATATTTTTTCATCATGTGTTGTTCCTTTCGCCACCTGTTGCTTACTGGTTTACCTGCATGGTTTACCCGCAGAGGCAGCCTGAAAATAAAATTGCGCGCATTATCCCTTGTTTTGCGCCATGACGCATCTGTTTACCTGTTCAATACATTGCTTAAAAATCGCAATGATAGTTTGGGGTAATGGTAGGGGCGGCAATAAAGACAGCCTGAAAACGCATCAGACTACGTTTTCAGGCTGCCTCTATTCTCTGTTGAACGATTATGCTTCGTCGGGCATTTCTTCAGGCATTTCGCCATCGGTTTCATCCAACACGCCTTCGGTGATGATGGGGTTTACCAAGCCTTCGGCACGGATTTTCTCGGCGATTTCGTTGGCGATTTCTGGGTTTTCTTTCAACCAAATGCGCACGTTTTCCTTGCCTTGCCCAATTTTGTTGCCATTGTAGCTGTACCACGC
>CAUVGV010000097.1:0-9202 GCA_963551505.1 uncultured Kingella sp. | reverse complement strand
GTCTGCCTTACAAGCAGAATGTCGGCGGTTCGACTCCGTCATCACCCACCAGTTTTTGGCAGGTGCTTTAACGGCAGTTGTCATGCGCGGTGGTAGCTCAGTTGGTTAGAGTACCGGCCTGTCACGCCGGTGGTCGCGGGTTCGAGCCCCGTCCACCGCGCCAAAAATTTCATTAAGTTTCATCATGTATCCTTTCGTAAATCCTTTGGTTTGATTTAAACCTGTATAACTCTTTGGTCTCCTTTCCCAAAGAGTTATTTTTTTGCCTATCAGGCAGCCTGAAAACGGCAAATGCGACAATCCGCAAGGTGTGCAGCTTTGCTGCGCACGCCGTAGCCAAGCGCAGAGGCAGTCTGAAACCCAAAATCTGCTTTTCCCCATCTTTCAAAGCACATACAATCCTTTTCTTTCCCATTTCTTTACATCAATTATGACCGTCCCTTTTATAGAATTTGAAAACGTTGCCTTTGCCTATGGCGAGCGTCCGATTTTGCAAAACGTGAGTTTTGCGGTGGCGCAAGGGCGATTTGCCGCGATTATGGGTGGCTCGGGCAGCGGCAAAACCACGCTGATGCGCCTGATTACGGGGCAACTGCGCCCTAGCGCGGGCAAAATTTTGCTCAACGGGCGCGATTTGGGCGCGTTTTCGGCAAGCGAATTAAACGAACATCGCCGCCGCATGGGCGTGTTGTTTCAGCAGGGCGCGTTGTTTACCGATTTGAGCGTGTTTGATAATTTGGCGTTTCCGATGCGCGAGCTCACACGGCTGCCTGAAAGCGTGATACGCGATTTGGTGCTGTTGAAACTGAACGCGGTGGGCTTGCGCGGCGTGGAAAAGCTGATGCCTGCGGAATTATCGGGCGGCATGGCGCGGCGCGTGGCATTGGCGCGCACCATTGCGCTAGACCCCGAGTTGATGCTGTTTGACGAGCCGTTCACGGGGCTAGACCCAATTTCGCTGGGCGTGATTGCGCATTTAATTCATCAGGTTACCAAATCGTTGCGCTCCACCAGCATTATGGTTACGCACGATGTGGGACATTCGCTGAACTTGGTGGACCAAATTATTTTCTTGGCGCACGGCGAAATTGTGTTTTCAGGCAGCCCTGCCGAGATGGAACGCAGTGAATCGGATTGGGTGCGGCAGTTTGTGCGCGGCGAGCCCAATGGGCCGGTGGCGTTTCGTTATCCCGCGAAAACGAGTTTGCAGCAAGATTTGTGGGCGGCAAAATCGTGAAAAGCACCAACGCATTTTCAGGCTGCCTCAAATGATAAGGCAGCCTGAAAATGGATTTTTGTATTGCATGGAGTTGCATGATGAGCCAATTAAGCAAACTGGCACGGTTTAAAGCATCGGATATAAGCAAAACTCTGCGCCCGATAATCAAAATAGCCTGCATGGCGCATTTTTTGCTGTGTGCGATGGGCTTTATTTTGTTGCAAAAGAATATGTATGGCGCGCTTGCGGCGGTATTTTTGTTCACGCCTTTGCTTATCGCTATGGGGGTGGTTGCGACGGTGTTAATGAAGTTAGATGCCGAAGAGAAAAAGGAATTTTTTGGCTATTTGTTTCTGATTGAAATACCGCGTATGGATTCGGGCAAGCCTTTTGGCGTGAGCGCGATTTATTTGTGGTTTATATTGTGGAATTTGATGTGTTTGGGCGTGTATTTTGAATTGTTGCCGCTTGCTAGCGCAACGATTGTGGATTATTTGGCGGCGTTTGTTGCATCTTTTGTGCAGCTTGGGTTTGCGGCGGCGGTGTGTTTTCATTTGGTGTATGTGTTTTTTTATAAATCTAGTATGCAGTAAGAACACCAAATGTATTTTCAGGTTGCCTCTATGCAGCAAAGCCAGCCTGAAAATGGATTTTAAGAAAGACAAACCATGCTGATTGCGCTGTATCACGAGTTGCAAAGCTATCCGACCATTCTCAATTTTGCCGACCAATGCGCGTTGATGCGGCGGTTGCGGCAAATCCCGCTTGCCGAAATTCAGCAGCAACCTGCGCTGTTTGTGGCGGTGTTGCAACATATTCAAATCTCGCACCAGCATAATGGGCTGTTTGAAATGGGCGAGGCGGATGCGCCGCTGTTTGCGGAATTTGTGGCGTGGGTGGAGGGCTTGTTGGTGTATAATCTTGATTTTGCAAGATATACCGATGGGCTGGGGATGCGGTTTACGATAACTGATTGCGATGACTGATTGATTAGGCAGTTTCAGGCTGCCTTTGTTTTTAGAGGAGACCACCATGAATGTATTAAAGCACCACATCCAAAACGAAGACCGCGAGATGGAATGGGCGTTGAACTACAACGCGCCCGATGTTGGCACGCTGCCGTGGCTGCTGTATCCGATTACGCTGTTTAAAACCCAAATGCGCCTGCCCAATGTGGCGTTTGCGCTGGCGATGGTGTTGAGTTTGTCGCTGTTTACATGGCAGCCGTGGGTAAGCCTGATTCTTATCGCTGCGTTTGGTGGCTTGTGGTATGTGTCGTATCAAGACGAGATGGGTACCAGCGTGTCGTTGGATTTGTATGACAACGAGTGCTACATTGAAAACGGTCGCGATGCGGAAACGATTGATTTGAAAAACAGCAAACTCATGGTGAACAGCGTGGGCAAGGGCGCGGAGCTGGTGTTGAAAAATCGCGATGGCGAGCAAACCATTTTGCGCCTGCACGATGCCGACGAGAGTGAAGTGAATATCCTAAAACGCTTGGCAAAATACATTGAGCATTGCATCGCCACGCCTGCCGAATACCCTGTTGATTCTGGCAACACCATTATCGTGAACGAGCCATCATTCCAGCCGCAAGTGCAGCCTGAAAACGCCGCCGACCCGTTTAACGAGCCTGTGTTTGGCAACGCCGAGAGCAGCGAAAACAACAGCGCGGCAGCCGACCCCTTTGCCTATGGGCGACAAACCACCGAGCAAGACGATGAGCCGTTGGAATTTAAATAAGGCAGCCTGAAAACCCAACCACCCCAATAAAACATGAACTTCATCCAATCCACAGGCGCGAAAACCTTAGCCTTTATCCAAGCGCTGGGCGCAAACGCCTTATTCCTGCTCAAAATCCTGCTGCTGTTGCCGCAAACGCTGCTGCGCGCTCGTCTCACCATCCGCCAGATGTATTTTTCGGGCGTGTTGTCGGTGTTGATTATTGCCGTGTCGGGGTTGTTTGTCGGCATGGTGATTGGCTTGCAGGGCTACACGCAGTTGGCGAAGTTTAAATCGGCGGACGTGCTGGGCTTTATGGTGGCGGCTTCGCTGCTGCGTGAGCTTGGGCCTGTGCTGGCGGCGATTTTGTTTGCCAGCAGCGCAGGTGGCGCGATGACCAGCGAAATCGGGCTGATGAAAACCACCGAGCAGCTTGAAGCGATGGATGTGATGGCGGTAAACCCCGTTGCCCGCGTGGTTGCGCCGCGCTTTTGGGCGGGCGTGATTTCCATGCCGTTGTTGGCGTGTATTTTTAATGTGGCGGGGATTTACGGCGGCTATTTGGTGGGCGTGCAATGGCTGGGGCTGGACGCGGGCGTGTTTTGGTCTAATATGCAGAACAATATTGATTGGTCGTACGACGTGTTCAACGGCTTAACCAAATCGCTGATTTTCGGCTCGGCGGTCGCGCTGATTGCCGTGTATCAAGGCTTTCATTGCACGCCCACAGCGGAAGGTATTTTGCGCGCCAGCACGCGCACGGTGGTATCGTCTGCGCTTACCGTGTTGGCGTTGGATTTTATTTTGACCGCGTTTATGTTTACTTAGGCAGCCCGAAAATGAAAAACCAGAATATCCCCTATGGCGCAATACTGGCAATTTGGATTTGGTGCGCGATTTGCAGCCAGCCGATGTTTGGTTTCATGATGTTTTTTCCCGCTGCGATGGCGCTGCTGTGGTTTCCCGGCAAGGCGCTGTTTGTTTACAGGCAGCCTGAAAAATGGCGGCGGCACAAAATCATCGGCGCGGCGTGGCTGATTGGGCTGGCGGCGTGTTTGGCAATCAATCTGTATTATGTGCGCCAAGCCGAGCAGGATATGCGTCAAGTGGTCGCCGATATAGAACGCTACCGCGCCCAGCACGGCAAATACCCCGAAACGCTGGCGGATACGGGCACGCCAGTCAAACAAGATATGCTGCACGCGCGCTACGGCAAGACGGAACGCCCAGGCGAGTTTTATTTGGTGTACAAAGTGCCGTATATCGCGTTTGATTATTACCGCTATGATTTCAAAACAAAAACTTGGGAACAAACCGACTAACCACAAGGCAGCCTGAAAACGCATTTGCCTGCCTTGCCCATCCAATCAAACCAAACCGCAGCCCCGTTTTCAGGCTGCCTTAGCAAAGGACACATCATGAAAAAATCCATCCTAGAATTTTGGGTCGGGCTTTTTGTCTTGCTCGGCTTCGCCGCGCTGGGCGTGCTTGCCTTTCGCGTTGCCAGCGGCGGCAACAGTTTCGGCACGCCCGCATCCACCTACACCGTTTACGCCCAGTTTGACGACATCGGCAGCCTGAAAGTGCAAGCGCCGATTAAATCCGCAGGCGTGTTGGTCGGGCGCGTGAGCGATATTCAGCTAGACCCGCAAACCTTCCAAGCCAAAGTGAGCATGCAAATTGAACAAAAATACGCATACAGCGTGGATACCAACGCCGCCATTTTGACTTCGGGCTTGCTGGGCGAGCAATACATCGGCTTAACCCAAGGCGGCGAAGAAGAAAAGCTGAAAAACGGCGACACCCTTTCCATGACCACATCCGCCGTGGTATTGGAAAACCTGATTAACAAGTTTGTGAGCAATTTTATGAACAAAGACAGCCAAAGCACCCCTGCCGCATCGGGCGCGGAATAGGCAGCCTGAAAACGGTTTTACACTCCCGCGCATTGCCACCCGCCCCCACAATCCGCTAAACTGCCTGCCCCAAAAAACTGTGGGACATAAACCCCCAATCCGAAAGCGAACAACATGAAAAAATCTCCCATCCTAGCCGCCCTTGCCATCAGCGCGTTAAGCATCAACCTTGCCATCGCCGCCCCGCAAGATGCGTCCAACCAAATCAAAGAAAACTCCACACAAATGCTCAAAATATTGAAGCAAGCCAACGGCAAAAACGATACCGCCGTGCGCAAACAAGCCGAAAACTACGCCTTGCCCTATTTTGACTTCACGTTAATGACACGCTTATCCGTAGGCGCGCCGTGGAACAAAGCCACCGCCGCACAAAAACAAACGCTGGTAAACGAGTTTCGCACCATGCTGATTCGCACCTACTCGCGTCAAATGCTGAACTACAAAAACGCGCAGGTAACCGTGAAAAACGCCGTTGCCAAGCCCAGCAGCCTGTTGCCCAGCAAAGAGCAAATTGACGTACGCGCCACCATCACCAACCCCGGGCAGCAGCCGGTGGAAGCCGTGTTCAGCACCTATCAAGACGGCAACAAATACAAAGTGTTCAACGTGGTGTTTGAAGGCGCGTTTGCCCTTGTGCAAAGCCAAAAACAGCAATTCAAACCCATTTTGGACAGCAAAGGCATTGACGGTTTAATCGCCGATTTAAAAGCCAAAAACGGCAGCAAATAATGCAAAGCGAAATCCGCGACAATATCGTGTATGTGGCAGGCGAAGTGAGCGTGCAAACGGTAAACCAAGCCGCGCTTGCCCAGTTTACGCAACAATGCAGGCAGCCTGAAATCCACGCCATCGATTTAAGCCAAATCACCCGCGCCGATTCCGCTTGCTTATCGCTGCTGCTCACCGCCTTACGCCAACGCGAACAAGGCAGCCTGAAAATACACAATCTGCCCCCCAGCGTGCGCGATTTGGCGCAACTTTACGAGATAGAAGAATGGATAACCGCCTGAAAATGGGGCTTACTTGCCTGCTGCTCGCCATCAGTTTCCACAGCCACGCAGAAGGCACGCCCGACCCCTACGAACGCTACAACCGCGCGATGTTTAAATTTAACGACAAAGCCGACCAATATGTGTTCACGCCCGTGGCACGCGGCTATCGCAAAGTAACACCCAAGCCCGTGCGCACCGCCGTGGGCAATTTTTTCAACAATCTGCGCGATGTAAAAAGCATGGGCAACAACATCTTGCGCGGACACATCGGCAAAGCAGGCGGCGATTTTATGCGCGTGGCGGTTAACACCACCTTTGGCATCGGCGGCTTAATTGACATCGCCAGCGCAGCCAATATGCCCAACCACAAAACCACGTTTGGCGACACGCTGGCTTCTTGGGGCTGGAAAAACAGCAATTATTTTGTGATGCCGCTGTTTGGGTCGAGCACCGTGCGCGACACCGTGGGCGAGGGTGTGAGCATGGCTTATTCGCCGCAGGGCGCAATCATCCATGACCGTACTGCCAATTATTCGCTCACAGGGTTAAACGCGGGAGATGGGCGCGAAAAATTGCTGGACACTACCGACACGCTCAACGAAATGGCGTTAGATAAATACGTTGCCATGCGCGATGCCTACATGGCTTTGCGCAACAAGCAACTGGGCAACGCCGCAGCCATCCAACCCGAAGACGGCTTAATTGACCCCGAAGCTGCCCCCGCCAGCAGCGAACCGCAAATTGCGCTGCCCACCGCCATGCAGCCTGAAAACACAACGCAGCCTGAAAATCCAACCACCCCCGCGCAGGAGTAAGTATTATGTATGAAGTGAACCGCAGCGTATTCATCGTTATCCCCAACGAACCTTTTTGGTATTGGCTCAACAGCCTGCCCGACAGCGATTTGTCCGGCATCACGCTCGAAGACTTGCAAGACGATGCCAATTCCTATCTGGTGGATGCCTGCGAAAACGCCGACGCGCTGTGGGAGGAAATCGAAAACCGCGTGGAAGAAATTTTTGCCGCCGAGCTGGGCGATTGGTGCGAAGACGAAAGTCTGTGGCCCGATTTGCACCCCGATATTTTCCGCGAATGGTTTGACATCGAGCTATCCAGCATCGTAACCGATTTGAGCAGCGAGCCTTTGCAACGCGAAGCGTTCGGCTCGATTGAGTTTGATTGACGGGCGAGATGGCAGAGGCAGCCTGCGTAGCGAAGCGGAGTTGCGAAGCTAAAACGAGCGAAGCTAAATAGTTTTCAGGCTGCCTCAATGATGTAAGCCAAGATACGGCGGATAGTTTATCCGCCTGTTTCATGCGTCGCGCGCAAGGCGGGATTGAAGCCGTGTTGCGTTATTCAAGGCAGCCTGAAACCTTTGGCAAACCCATAACCGATGGAGCGTCGGCGGCTCGCCGACATTTTGCCAGCCAGTAAAGTTCTGTTGAACACGCTATTTGGCGACGAGCCGTTGCCGCTCCATTCTTAGATTTCAGGCTGCCTATCCGCCCCTCACTCCCAAGCCTCCCAAAATGCCCTACACCCAAGAAATCCTGAACTACCACCTAGACGGCTACGCCCATGTCAACAACGCCCGCTATCTTGAATTTTTAGAAGCCGCGCGTTGGCATTATTTCAAGCAGCAAATGCCGTTTGCCAGTCTGCAACAAGCCCAGCTGGTCGTTTCCCGCATGGACATCCGCTACCGCCGCGCCGCCAAGCTTGGCGACATCCTGCACGTTCACAGCAGTCTGGTTCACGCCCAATCGCGCCAATTTGTCGTTGAGCAGCGCATCCTGTTTGCCGACAGCGAGCAGCTTTGCGTGCAAGCCGAAGTAACGCTGATGCCCACCGACAGCCAAGGGCGCGTTTTCAGGCTGCCTGAACCGCTGCTCATCGCCTTTCAACAACTCACCTCGTTATCATGAAAAAAACCCTCGCCACGCTTGCCGCCATCGCCATCATCGCGCTTGCCGCGTTCACCTTGTTTAGCGCGCCAGCCAACCCCGCCCCCAGCTTCCAGCTTACCAATCTGCACAATCAAGCCATCAGCAACGCCAACCTGCAAGGCAAAGTAACCCTGATTAACTTTTGGTTTCCCTCCTGCCCAGGCTGCGTGAGCGAAATGCCCAAGCTCATCAAAATGGCGCACGATTATCAGGGCAAAGATTTCCAAATTCTTGGCATCGCCGAACCCACATCCAACCCCGCCGACAGCCTAGACGGCGTGAAAAATTATGTTGCCAAACAAGGCATTCCGTTTAATGTGATGTTTGATGCCGACAAAGCCGTTGCCCAAAAATTCCTGAAAACCGAGCTTTACCCCACCAGCGTGTTGCTTAACAAAAAAGGCGAAGTGCTGAAAATCTTTGTGGGCGAGCCTGATTTTGCCGCGCTGTATCAGGAGGTGGATGACGAAATGGCGAAATAGGGCAGGGCATGCGTTTTCAGGCTGCCTATTGCCTTGCGGGCGCAGTATAGGCAGCCTGAAAACCAAAATGGAACGGTGACGGCTCGTTGCCAAACGGCAGGCTTTGCGGGCGGGCAATGATGTCGGCGGGTCGCCGACGCTCCATCGGTTGTAGGCTTGGCAAAGGTTTCAGCCTGAAAATCCAGCCAACCGCAAGGGCGCATCACGCGCCCTTTTTTCATGCCCGCTTTGCCTTTTGCTTTGAACTTTCCTAAAATATGCAACTTTTAGCGGCAGCCTGAAACCAGTTCAGCGCAGCCAACATAACAAAACCACATTAAAGGACCCCACCATGACCGACCTCTCCCTCTGGCAAACCGCTAGCCTGCCCAACACCGTGGACCACGTGCTTGAACGCTACCACGCCACGCACCGCCGCCAGCTTGCCGATGCCGCGCAGCTTGCCGCCAAAGTCGCCGCCCGCCACGAAACCTTCCCCAGCGGTTTGGTGGATTTAATCCAAGCCATTGAAGCGGAACTAAGCAACCACATGATGAAAGAAGAGCGCATGCTGTTCCCCATGATAAAAAACGGCATGGGGCGCAACGCGGGCATGCCCATCCGCGTGATGATGATGGAACACGAAGAACACGAAGCCGTGCTGGCACAGTTGCTGGCGACCACGGATAACTTTACCGCCCCCGCCGATGCGTGCAGCAGTTGGCAACAGCTTTATGCCGATTTGAAAACGTTTGCCGACGATTTAAACGACCATATTGCGCTGGAAAATACAATTTTGTTTCCTCGCGCGTTGAATGAGTAAACCCGCGATGCAAAGGCAGCCTGAAAACGGGATTTTGCGTTTTCAGGCTGCCTTTTGTTTATCAGTAGGTCGGGCATTTATGCCCGACAAACAATGATTTATTTATCTTATACGCCACAA
>CAUVGV010000096.1:0-9225 GCA_963551505.1 uncultured Kingella sp. | reverse complement strand
TTATTTTCAGGCTGCCTATTTTTTCTTGGCGGGTTTTTTTTCGGGTGTTTTGTTATTGGGCTTGCTGGTTTTGCTATTCACTTTGGCTGGGGCTTTTTCAGGCTGCCGTGTGGGCTTGGCTTTTTCAGGCTGCCTTGCGGGCTTGGCTTCTGCTTTGGGTTTCGTTGCGGGTTTGATATTTTTGGCTTTGGGCAGCGCGATGCGCGGTTCGTGTTTGGCTTCGTTGCGGTTTTCAGGTTTTTCTGGCGCGGCATCGGTGGCTTGGGCGATGGGTTTGCGCACGGCTTTGGGCTTGGGTTTGGCGGGCGTGGGTTGCGCCGCAGCGGGTTGCGATGCGCTTGGGGCGGTGTTGTCGTTTTTAGGCTGCGTGTTGGTTTGGGCGATAAACCATTGCCATTGCTGTTTTAATGCGCTGCTGATGGCTTTTTGTTTTTCTTCGGCGGTGGTGCTGCCCGATGTGATTTGTTGGAAATTAAGGCTCACGCTGGGGTTGTCCATTTTGCCGCTGACGCGGATGGGCAGGGCTTGGCTTTCGGCGTTGCCTTTGAAGCGGATGTCTTCGGTGATTTCGTTGCTGGCAAGGTTGAGCTTGCCGCTGCTGGTCATGGTGGCGGCGGGCCAGGTAAACGCGGCTTGGGCGCTGTGGCTGCTGATGCCGTTTTGGATGCGGGCATCAAACACAAAATGGCTGAACGGCATGGTGGTGGCTTCGGCTTCGGGCGTGCTGTTGCCGATGCCGGCGAGCAGGTTGCGGATGCGGTTGAAGCTGATGCCCGACCATTCGCCGTCGTTAATATCCAGTTTCACGCTGCCGTTGAGGCTGGCGAGCATTTCGTCGGGGCTGCTGCCTTGCGCGGTGAGGGCGAATTCGGCGGTGCCTTTGCCGCTGATGCGGCTTTGTTGGAACAAATCTTGCAGCAGGGGGTGGATTTGCACGCCTTCGGCTTTTTGGTGGAGCTGGTAGGCGATGGGGGTGCGGTTTTGGATGATGAGGCTGCCGTCGGTGCGCCCGCTGTATAGGTCGGCGGTGAGCGGGGCGAGGATGATGGATTCGGCACTGGCGTTGATGCTGGCGTGGATGTTGTCAATTTGGGCGCGGGCGGTTTCTAGGGTGCCGATGTTGGTGTCAATTTGGTAGGTGAGCGGAGCGGTGGGGAAGATTTGGCTGATGTCGCTGGTGGTGGGGTTGCTTTGGATGAGCGTGGCGTAGTTTTTGGTGTTGAGTTTGGCGATTTTCAGGCTGCCGCTGATGTGGTTTTCGTTGCGCGCCAGCGCGATGTTGGCGGGTTGCTTGTCAAACAGGCCTTGCAGTTGGATGTGCCAGTTGGCAAGGTTGGCAAAATTCAGGCTGCCTTCCATTTCGCTGGCGAAACGGGGCGTGCCTTGGGGGGTGGTTTGGGTGCTGATGAATTTGAGTTTGTTGAATTGCGCGCCGCTGGCGTTGCGCCAAACCAGCTCGGATTTGGCGTTGATGTCTAAATTGTCTTGTTGGCTGTTGCGGGTGTTTAGGTCTAGGTTGATTTCGTTGCTACGCAGTTCGTTGTCTTGCCATTGGGCTTGAGCGGCGGCGAGGGTGCCTGTGGGCTGGTTGGGGTGGCTGGGGGCGGTGAATACGGCGTTGATGCCTGTGAGCTTGGTATCGCCATAGCGGCTGGCGAGCTTGGTGATGCTGATGTTGAAGGTGCTGTTGTGGCGATGGCTGGCGATTTCTAGCTTGCTGTTTTCGGCGATGAAGTCTTGCTCTTGCCATGCAGCGTTGGTTTTCAGGCTGCCTGAAAAGGTGTAGCCGTTTTCTTTGCCGTTGAATTTGACGGCGAGCTTGGGAAATTGCTGGCTATTGGGGCTGCTGATGGTGTCTCCTGTGGCGGTGAGTTGCAGGTTTTCCCAATAGGGCGAATGGGCGTGGGCTTCTAGCTGGTAGCCGATGGTGGTGGCGTTTTGGCGCGATAGGGCAAGGTTGATTTGGCTGAATGCAAATTCGCCTTGCTCGGCATCGCGCACGATTAGGCTGCCACGGTTGATTTGCACGCGGTTGAACACGGCGGGGCGTTGGTTGCGGGTTTGCCATAAATCGGCAATGTTCCAACGCCCTTGGTTGTTGCGCACCAACAGCGCGTGCACGTCGTTGAGCACCAGTTTTTCAATGGTCGGCTCGCTGATTAGGCTGCTCCAACCGATGCCAATTTTCACTTCTTGCGCGCGCAGAGCGGGGGCTTTGCCATCGGCTTCGCTGAGTACTGCGTTGTGCAGGATGATGGTGGGGCGGGGGAACAGGCTGCGCTCAATGTGCGCGTCAAATTGCACGGTGCGCCTTGTGCCTGCTAGGGCTTCGCGCGCGCGTTGCTGCAAGGCTTCGTGTTCGGACACGCGATACAACGCCGCCGAGCCGCCCAAATACACGCCCGCCACAATCAAACACGCCACCAAAGCCATGCGGCTGATGCGCCAGTGTGCAGGGGAAAGGTGGAATTTGGGCAAGGAAGACATGGGCGGCGGGCTGGAAATGAGAAAGGCTGGCATTTTAGCAAATTTTGCGGATGGGCGTGGTTTAAGAACCTGTATTCATTATTTCCATAGGCATCTCTATGCTCTAAAAACGCGGCTATTGCGTTATAGTCGCTCCAATTAAGTCTTATACAGCGTTGGCTCGTCTTGCTGTACTTACTTGTACTATCTGCGACTTGCCGCCTTGTATAAGACTTAATTGGAACGGCTATAAAAATGCGCGCAAGGTGTCCACGCTTTTATGTCATCAAATCTACCTATGGAAATAGTGAATACAGGTTCTAAGCTGTGTAAATAGAGGCAGGCTGAAAACGGGAAAATCTATTTTCAGGCTGCTTCTTGGTTTGATGATGTAATCACAACGCACTATAATCGCCCATTAAATGTAATGCAAATGCACAAAGGACAACCTATGGCAACAACAAACTACAACATCCGTCTTGATGACAACCTGCGCGAACGCGCCTTTGCGGTGTTTGAAAGCTATGGTTTATCGCCATCGCAAGCGATTAAGCTGTTTTTAAACCAAGTTGCCGACACGCGCACCGTACCGCTGTCTTTTGACTACAAAGCCGCCGAAAACCCCAGCGAAGCCACACGCCAAAGTTTAATCGCCGCGCGCGAAGAATTTAAAACCGCCAAGCGATACGATAATTTGGAAGACATGATGCGCGATATTCAGGGGCAGCAAGCGTGAGAAAGCCTGTTCCTACCAGCCAATTTAAACGCGAAGCCAAGAAAAATTTTACCGATTTGCTGACTGCCGAATGGGCGGAAGTATTACACGGCTTGCTGAACGACATTCCGCTGCCCGAAAAATACCGCGACCATCCGCTCAAAGGCGATTTAAGCGATTACCGCGAATGCCATATCAAACCCGATTTGCTGCTGATATACGCCATCCGCGGGCAAGAATTGCATTTAGGGACTGCTTACAATTGGTGTTGCGGCGGCTTTTACGCCATAAAACGGCATCTGCTGCGTTGAAAATACTCGCCTATGGATGGCATAGGCTCGCATTTTCGCCTTGCATCTGCCATTTTCTGACGCAAAATCCACTTCGCAAACCAATTGTAAACAGCCCCTAGCACGACTGGGTTCACATTCCGAATTATTTGGTTGAACCAGCGCACAGTTTAAACGAAAGCCCCATGCAGCCTGAAACCCCATTCACCGCCTACCGCGCCGCCGCCCTTGCTGCCGCGCAATCTTTCCAGCTCGACCATCGCCCCTATCGCTATTTCCGCCGCCACACCGCCGCCGCCGATGCGCTGCTCACCGCCCTGTGGCAACAGCATTTTTCAGGCTGCCCCCATCTTTGCCTGCTTGCCACAGGCGGCTACGGGCGTGGCGAACTCTACCCCCATTCCGATTTAGACATCGCCATCCTGTCGCCCAACGAACTTACCGAGCGCGAGCAAGCAGCCATCGCCCAATTTATCCAAACGCTGTGGGACGGCAAACTCGCCCCTGCGCCGCAATCAGGCAGCCTGAAACAAATCCTGCAAGACGCGCAAGACAACCTAACCACCAGCACCGCCTTGCTAGAAGCCCGCCCGCTTTGCGGCAACATCGCGCTCGCGCAACAAGCCATCCACACCGCCCAGCAGCAGCGCGAAATCGTCCCCTTTATAGAAAGCAAACTGCTGGAAATGCAGCAACGCCACGCCAAGCAGCCCAGCCAAACGCTAGAACCGCACATCAAAAACGGCATCGGCGGCTTGCGTGATTTGCACGTTATCAACTGGCTTGCCCGCGTGCAAAATCTCAACCTAGCCACGCCATCGCCCGCCATCCAGCCCATCATCACCCCCGCCGAAACCAAGCTGCTGCGCCACAGCCACCGCACGCTTGCTCAACTGCGCATCGCCATGCACCTTGCCGCCCGGCGTGAAGAAGACCGCCTCACCTTTGACCTGCAACACACCCTCGCCCAACAAAACCCGTTTTCAGGCTGCCCCAACCCCGTAAACACATCCTCCCAGAGCAGCCTGAAAACCAACATAGAACACCTCATGCACGCCTACTACCGCACCACCAAAACCATCCAACAACTCAGCGGCATCCTCATCCCCATGCTGCGCGAACGCATCTACTCCCCCCTGCCCCGCATCGCCCGCCCCATCAACGAACACTACACCCAAATCAACCACACCCTCGCCGCCAACAACCTCGCCCTGTTCACCGAACAGCCCGAACACATCCTCACCCTCCCCCACATCCTGCAAACCCACCGCGACATCAACCAAATCGCCCCCAAAACCCTACGCGCATGGTGGGCAGCTGCGCAAAAGCTAGACCACCACTTCCAGCAAAACCCCGCCAACCGTGCCCAATTCCTCCAATTTTTCCACACAGGCGAAGGGCTCACCCACACCCTGCGCCTGCTCAATCTCTACGGCATTCTCGCCCGCTATCTCCCCCAATGGCACAACATCGTTGGGCTATTGCAACACGACCTCTACCACATCTACCCCGTGGACGACCACATTCTCACCACCCTCGCCCACCTACGCCGCCTCGCCCAAGAAGAACACAGCCACGAAAACCCCGCCCTCTCCACCCTGATGCAACACCACCCCAAACAGCCCATCCTCTACCTCGCCGCCCTATTCCACGACATCGCCAAAGGACGCGGCGGCGACCACGCCCAACTCGGCGCACAAGATGCCGCCCAATTCGCCCAAGCCCACCAGCTCAATCCACACGACAGCGACTTGCTCACATGGCTCGTGCGCGAACACCTGCTCATGTCGCAAACCGCGCAAAAAGAAGACATCAGCGACCCCGCCATCATCCAAAAATTCGCCCAACGCATCCAAACCCAAGAAAAACTAGACTCGCTCTACCTGCTCACCGTCTGCGATATCCGCGCCACCAATCCCAAAATCTGGAACACATGGAAAGCCCAACTGCTAGACCAGCTTTACCACACCACCCGCGCCCAGCTTTCAGGCAGCCTGAAAACCACCAGCATCCACGACCGCTACCAACACGCCAACCAAATTCTCACCCAACAAAACCACAGCCCCAAAGCCATCCGCAGCCTATTCAACGCCCTCGGCACCGCCTACTTCGCCCGCCACAACAGCCCAACCATCGCCCGCCAACTCCCCCAAATCGCCGCCCAACCCCACCAGCCCCACGCCAGCATCGCCCCCGAAGACAACGGCAACTGGCGCATCCTCGTCTATATGCCCAACCAAGACCGCCTGTTCACCCGCCTCTGCCGCCTATTCGGGCAACACCAATTTGACATCGTCGCCGCCCGCGCCTTCATCACCGCCCACGACTACATCCTAGACACCTTCATCCTCACCCCCCCGCCGCACCACACCCCCCAAGAACTCCACCACCTGCAAACCACCCTACACACCCAGCTCACCCAATTTGTCCACGGCAACATCCCACCCCTGCCGCAACACAAAACCCAACCCAGCCGCCGCGCCCGCCTGCTGCCACTCGCCCCCAGCGTCAGCATCCAGCCCGAAGAAGAACCCCACCGCTACACCATCCAAATCATCGCCGCCAACCGCCCCCACCTGCTCGCCGACCTCACCGAAGTCTTCGCCCAACACAACATCCGCCTGTTCTACGCCAAAATCGCCACCCTCGCCGACCGCGCCGAAGACAGCTTTCTCGTAGAAAACAGCGAACTTAACAACCCCAGCAAAGAGTTCGCACTCAAACGCGACTTGCTTGCCGCGATGGCGTAGGCAGCCATTATTGTTTACTGCGCCAAAGGCAGCCTGAAAACGTCCGTAGGGCGTGTGGCTTTGCCACGCACCATTTCATTAAACATCGCCAAACCACGCATAAACCAAATCCACACCCACTACGCCGCAATCATCAAGCAGCCTGAAACTTTCGCCAAACCGTAGGTCGGGCATTGATGCCCGACGTTATTCAACTGGTAGCGTATTCAAAAATCAATATATTCAGTTTGTCAGGCATCAATGCCCGACCTACAAACTTTCAGGCTGCCTCTCCCTTTTGGCAGCCCCCTCTATTTTTGATATGATGCCGCCTATTTTGTTCTCAACCAGAAAGCCCGCAACATGAAACACACCACCCTCGCCGCCCTCTGCGCCGCCCTCGTCCTTGCCGCCTGCTCCAAAAACGACACCCCACCGCAAGCAGCCTCCGCCGCATCAGCTGCCTCCGCCGTTGCCAACGTCAGCTGCGAAATGCCCGCGCTAGACAGCCAAGTCAAACAAACCATCCAAAACACCCTCACCACCAACGCCAAACGTCTTGCCAACGTCAACGACTATATTGATGCCGACAAACTCATCGCTCTAGCCGCGCAGCTCAACATCAGCGTAACCAACGCCCAAGCAGGGCAAATGCCCGACACCTGCCAAGCGCAAGTGTCCATCGCCATCCCCGAAAACCTTCTCAAACAAGCCCAAACCAACGCCCCCCTGCTGCAAAGCGAAGCCCCGCAAGACATCATCAACCAACATCTCACAGGCAGCAACAGCACATTCAGCAACCACACCCTCAACTTCCCGCTCAACTACACCACCCAAAACAACCAATTTGCCCCCACCGATAACAACCTCACAGGCGCAGCCAATTTGCTTGCCGATGCCCTCGCCGCCTACGGCGTAAAAGACACGCTTAACGTAAACGGCAAAAACGTCAGCCGCGCCGAAGCCCTGAAACTGCTCAAACAAAAAGGCCAGCCCAAAGCCGAAGAAGCATCCATCCCCGCGCCGCAAACCGTCCCCCCCATTGACAACATCCCCGAGCCGCCCAAGCCTGAAGACTTGCGCAAAGCCGTGCCCGCCCCCAAAACCGATGCCCTAGACAACAGCGCATCCGCCCCCGCCAAACCGCAGCCTGAAAAACTCACCCCGCCCGTAGAAAAACCAAACGTCGTGAGCGACAAAGAATTAAATGCCGCGCGCGAAGCCAACAGCAAAGCCGATCAAGCCATCAAATCCGCATGGCGCAAAATTGACCCCCAAGTGCAACAAGACCTTGTGGATGAACAGCGCGAATGGGAAAGTAAAAAACGCGCCAACTGCCGCAACGCCGCCGCCAAAGGCAAAAGCGCAACCGAAAGCCAATACCTGCAACTGCAATGCGACACCCGCATGACACGCGAGCGCGTGCAATATTTAAAAGGGTACAGCATCGAATAACGCCGCACGCAACCGCAGCCTGAAACTTTCAGGCTGCCTTCTTGTGTACAGCCCTTTTTGTTTATCAAGCCGCCGCGCAAACCCTTATCTCCACAGCCACGCAGCCTGAAAATCAAACGCAATAGCGATGCGGCACCCCCAACCGCATTTTCAGGCTGCCTCAAAAGAGACCGCCCCATGACCGACATCCTAGCCAAAATCCTTGCCACCAAAGCCGAAGAAATCGCCGCACAAAAAGCCGAAATCTCGTTAGAAAACATGAAAGTGCAAGCGCGTACCGCCGAGCCGCCGCGCGACTTTATCGCCGCCATCCGCGCCAAACACGCCGCCCGTCAGCCCGCCATCATTGCCGAAATCAAAAAAGCCAGTCCATCCAAAGGCTTAATCCGCCCCGATTTCCACCCCGATGAACACGCCAAAGACTACGAAGCCGCAGGCGTTGCCTGCCTGTCCGTGCTCACCGACGAGCCCTATTTCCAAGGCTCACCCGTGTACCTGCGCCAAGCCCGCGCTGCCGTGTCGCTGCCCGTGCTGCGCAAAGACTTCATCATCGACGAATACCAAATCTACCAAGCCCGCGCATGGGGTGCCGATGCCGTGTTGCTGATTGCCGCCGCGCTGGATGAAACCGCGCTGTTGCACCTAGAACGCGTTGCCCACAGCCTAAACATGGCGGTGCTGGTGGAGCTGCACGACGAGAGCGAAGTGCAAAAATGCGCCCGCATGACCACCCCCCTGCGCGGCGTAAACAACCGCAATTTGCACACCTTTGAAGTGGACTTGCAGCAAACCATCGCCCTGTTGCCGCAGCTGGGCGACAGCATCGTGGTAACCGAAAGCGGCATCGCCAGCAAAGACGACGTGCAACGGATGCAGCAACACGGCGTAAACACCTTTCTCATCGGCGAAACCTTCATGCGCGCCGACGACATCGTTGCCGAAGTACGGAAACTGTTTTGATGAAACGCCCGCCCGTTCAACTCAAACCCGAACACGTCCTGCCGCTGATATTGCTTGCCGTGGTGCTGTCGCTTACGTTTATTTTCAGCCTGCGCAGCAAATTGCGCCAACCGCCCGCGCCTGCTGTCGCTTCCGCGCCGCGCACCGCTTCCGATGCCGCCGCCAAAGATTATTCTTGGGTGCAAAACACCGAGCAAGATGACATTCTCAACGCCCGCCGCGAAGCCAAAGAGCAAGTGGGTGCATCCGACATCGCCGCATGGGAAAACACGCCGCCGTCCGCCGAAGCCCCAGCCGCGCCGCCCGAAGCCCTGCCCGAAAACCCGCCGCCCCTGCCCGAAATCTGCGAACGCTATTATCAGCGCGTGGATCAATGCTTTGCCCAGCAAGGCGAAGATGCCGAAGCCCTGCGCGCCTCCAACCAAGATTTGCGCGCAGAACTCGCCCGCAGCCGCCCCAGCGAAAACGAATGCGCGGCACTTGACCGCAGCTTTGACACCCTCGCGCCCACATTGGGCTGCCGTTGATTGCATCGTTTTCAGGCTGCCTTATCGCCAAAGGCAGCCTGAAAACGCAAATGGAAATTTTGTTTAATATTCACGCCTATCGT